>CAJXAV010000039.1 GCA_913050095.1 uncultured Gammaproteobacteria bacterium | reverse complement strand
CCCCTTCAGTAAGCATCCAATAATGCCACATAGGTATATTATTATTTAATTTTCCATCTGATCCCTTAATAGTAATTTCATTTGGAAGTTCTAACATGTCCCAGAAAGTTTTTGCCCAAGGTCCAGCTCCTACTATTACGTGATCACACTTAATTAAACCTTTGTCAGTCTCAACACCAGTTACTGCACTTGAATTGGATCCATATTGAAATCCTTTTACTGTTGTTCCAGTTAAAATTCTTACTCCTTCTGCTTCAGCCTTATCAGCCAAACCATATATAGCAGATGTGTTATTGGCATATCCTCCTCTTTTTTCATGCAAAACACTAGTTATGCCTTTAGCTTGCCAATCACCGAACATTTTTTTCATATATTTCTCAGAGTCTTTTTCTCCTTGAATAAAAACTGAGTCGTATCCAATATTTTTTTGCTGCGCATAAATCTCAGCTACATCTTCTTCCATACATTTTGGGCTAATTTGCATGTAACCTACATCATGATAATGGAAATTTTTTGCATCACTTTCCCAAACATCTACACATAAAGCCATTAATTCTCTCATTGCCGGTTGATAATAATTATTTCTTACAACACCACACGCAATACCACTTGCACCAGCAGCTATACTATCTTTATCTATAACAACAATTTTGGAGCCATCCCCTTTGCCTTTTGCTTTTAACTTAGCAGCAAGATGCCAGGCAGTGCTTAAACCATGAATGCCAGCTCCGACAATAACGTAATCAACTTTTTCTGGAAAAGCCATAGAAAATTCCTTTGCAAATTTTTTTTATATTTGTTTATTTTAAAGTAATATTTCCTTAAAGTAAGTGTTTCACAAGTTGAAACATCTTAACTTTCTTGAAGTTTTTTTGAAATCATTTTAGCCGTGCTTGTAACTTTTTGAGCTAAGTCACCAACAGTCTTTACATTAATACTACCCTTAGTTCCTGATATCGCAATACCTGCAATTGCTCTATTTTGCATATCCATTATTGGTGCACCTACTCCATAAACATAATCAAAAGTTTCAGCCTCATTAACACTATAACCATTCTTTCTTACTTTATCCAAATTTGCATATAATTTATCAAGTGATGTAATTGTGTTAGAGGTATGTTTATGCAATGTATAACTCTTATAAATTTCTCTGAGCTCATCTCTTGATTTAAAAGCAAGAATAGCTTTACCCAAAGCACAGCTATGCGCATCTAACCTCATTCTAAAAGCTCTTGGAGCATTTTCTCCTAAAGGATCAACCTTATCACAATATACGATATGGGGTCCTTCTAATACGGCTAAATAAGTAATATGATTGGTATCATAAGATAAATTTTTTATGTACTCAAAACATAAAGTAGTTAGAGTTTTTAGAAAATCAGATTTATCACCAAATTCAAAAATTTTGTGACCTAGAGAATATAAATTATTTGATGTATCTTTAAAAACGTAACCAAGACTAGTAAGATAAGTTAAAATTCTAAAAGCTGTTGCTCTATCTAACTTTGTTATAGATGCAACCTGACTTGCTTTAAGAGGTTTTGGAGATTTGCCAACGCATTCTATTATTGCTAGAGCTTTTTTGATTGATCCACTTAGATAGTTACGAGTCATATTTTTTTTATAAGGAAAATATATATTATTAATAGGAAATTATTTATTATAAAATATAATAAATTTTATAATTTATGGATAAAAATAGTATTGATTTAATATCTAGTCTTAATTTTTGGAAAAATGAAATTACTGTTAACTCTGTAGAAGGTGGAATCACAAATAAAAATTTTCTTGTTAAGGATGGCTCTCAAAAATATTTTGTAAGAATTGGAAATGATATTAAAGAACATTTAATTTATCGATCAAACGAAATACTTGCTAGTGAAGCAGCATCTAAAATTAATATTTGTCCAGAATTATTATATCATAAAAATTCAATTCAAGTTTTTAAATTTATAGAAGGCAAAACATTTGACTCAAATGATATAAAAAATAATTTAAAAGAAATAACTAAACTTATTAAAAAAGTTCATGTTGAACTGCCCAATCAACTTTTTGGTCAATCTATAATTTTTTGGGTATTTCATGTAATCAAAAATTACAAAAATTTTTTAGAAAGAAATCAAAGTGCCTATATAAAAATTCTTCCAGATCTTTTAAACAAATCTAATAAACTAGAGATTGTCTCATCACCTTTTGAAATTGTTTTTGGTCATAATGATTTGCTTCCAGCAAATTTTATTCAAGACAAAGATCGAATATGGTTAATAGATTGGGAATATGCTGGATTTAATACACCTTTATTTGATTTGGGTGGATTAGCGTCTAATAATGATTTTTCCGAAAAAGAAGAAGAAAATCTGTTAGAAGATTACTTTGAAAAAAAAATTACATCAGAACTATTTATCAAATTTAAAGCAATTAAGTGTGCCTCACTATTAAGAGAAACTATGTGGAGTATGGTGTCTGAAATAACCTCTGATATTGAATTTGATTATAAGAGTTATACTGAAGGAAATTTGTTAAAATTTAATCAAGCATATAATGCGGATTTTTAAAAGAATTTGAATTAAATTATATTTATACTAAAATAATTTTCATCATATAAAACAAGAAGTAGACCAGATAACAAAAAATATAAAAGATAGTTTTATGAATATCGATGTTAGTAAATAT
>CAJXAV010000038.1 GCA_913050095.1 uncultured Gammaproteobacteria bacterium | reverse complement strand
TTATTAAAAACAATAAGTAATAGTTTGAAGTCCTCGATAAATATTTCTAAATTAAATAGAGACTTTATTAAATTAAGTGAACAAGCATGTGTAAAAACTTTAAGGAGTCAACTAAAGTTAATAAAACAAGAAAATTTAATTTGTATCGAAGGGTCACAAGGTAATTTTTTAAATATAATTTTAGAGTATCTCTTCGAGAATGATTTATTTAAATTAGAGGCAGATAGCGATTTTGATACAACTTTAATAAAAAAAATACAAGCAAAGGGAATAAATAACTTACTCATAAATCAATATGAAAGGTTATCTAGTTTCAGTAAAGATGAATTAATAAATATGATCGATATTTATAATGAACATAAAATAAAAGTTATAATTGTCGATAAAAGATTAAATATTTTTAAATCATTTCTAACGGGAAAAAAACCTTTCTATAAACATTTTATTTCGTTACCAGTTTCCAAAAATACTGACTTAATTCCAGATTATGCAAAAGCTTTTTTAGATTTCTACATATCTCAAAATTTAAATATAACCTATAAGTATTTTGATATTTCAGCGTTAAATTTATTAAGGCTAAATTCTAATTTCCTTAATATTGATTTTTTAGATAAATGTGTATCAGTTCTTTTAAGTCAAACTGATGGAGAAATTATAAATTCAGAAGATATCAATCAATTCTTAACCAGCAATGAAAATAAAAAGCAAGAAAATACCAAAAGTACACAAAATAATGATATTTATCGAAAAACTTTAAGAGAGGCTAGAGAAGAATTTGAGAGGGAGTATTTTAGTTTCTATATTAAACAAGGCACTTCAACTTCAGAGATAGCAAAAATTTCTGGTATAGAAAGAACTCACTTATATAGAAAATTAAAACAGCTTGGATTGAATAATAAATAATTACTTAAATTCAGTTATAACCGGGGTATGATCTGATGGTCGTTCAAGTTTTCTTGGTCCTTCATCAATGTAAGATTTGAATAAATTTTTGCTGAGGGAGTTGCTTGAAAGTATATGATCGATTCTCATACCTAAATTTCTTCTATAGCCTGCCATTCGATAGTCCCACCATGAATATAATTGATCATCTGGATTTAAATTCCTAAAACTATCAATAAAACCATTTTTAATTATTTTATTAAAATAATCTCTCTCTTTGGGGGAAACCAATACTTTACCAATCCATTCGTCTGGATTATGACAGTCCTGATCACTAGGAGCAATATTAAAATCCCCAGTAAGGATTACATGTTTATTGTTACTAAGTAAATTTGTAGACCATTTACAAAAAGAATCTAACCATTGCATTTTGTAGTTAAATTTATCTGATTCTAATGATTGTCCATTCGGGATGTAAGCACTTACAACTTGCACTAAACCAAGTTTTTCTGATGGATATTGGCCCGCAATGATTCTCTTTTGTGGATCATTAAAATTAGGGAGATCATGAGTGATTTTTTGTAAAGGTTTATTACTAATAATAGCTACACCGTTATAAGTTTTTTGCCCATTATGATAAGACTCATAGCCTATAGATGAAAACGCATCATGAGAGAATTTTTCATTGGTTTGTTTTGTTTCTTGAATACAAAGGATATCCGGCTTATTTGATTTGATCCAATTAATAACATGCTCTAATCTGACATTGAGAGAGTTAACATTCCAAGTAGCAACCTTCATTAAGACTTTAAGCCAGAATGGATTAATAGAGCATCTATTTTTGGCTTTCTACCCCTAAATGCTACAAAAGATTTTAAAGCTGATCTAGAACCTCCTTTAGCTAAAACTTCTTTGCGAAATTTGTTACCAATGGTTCTTGAAAATACACCTTTTTCTTCAAATAAACTGTAAACATCTGCTGATAATACTTCAGCCCATTTATAACTATAATATCCAGCAGCATAACCACCTGCAAAAATATGTGAAAAGCTATGCGGAAATCTATTCCATTTGGGAGGCCTTACTACTGCAATATCATTTCTAACCTGTTCAAGAAGATCTAAAAAGTTTTTGCTTTTTGGGTCGTACTTCGAGCTATGCAGCAATATATCAAATAATGCAAATTCGACTTGCCTTAGAGTTTGCATTCCTGATTGGAAGTTTTTTGCTGCAATCATTTTATTAAAAAGACTTTTTGGCATAGTTTTTTTTGTATCAACATGTTCTGTCATATCTTTTATTACTGACCATTCCCAACAAAAATTTTCCATAAATTGACTAGGAAGCTCGACTGCATCCCATTCAACATTTTTAATTCCAGAGACACTATAATTATCTATTTCAGTAAGAAGGTGATGGAGGCCATGACCAAATTCATGAAATAAAGTGATAACCTCATCATGGGTGAAGTAAGCTGGCTTTCCTCTTGAAGGGCCAGAAAAATTACATGTAAGAAACGCTATAGGGGTTGACTGAACATTATCAAACTTGAACCGAGCTCTAGCATCGTCCATCCAAGCACCACCCCTTTTATTTTTACGAGCATACAAATCAAGATAGAAATGACCGATAGATTGATTATTGTTGTCATAAATTTCATAAAACTCAACATCTTTGTGCCATACATCGGTATTCTTTTTAAGAATCTTGACCCCATAAATTTTATTTACCAACTTAAATAATCCATTTAACACTTTAGGCTTGGGAAAGTAGTTTTTGATTTCAAGATCAGAAAAATTAAACTTTTTTTCCTTAATTA
>CAJXAV010000037.1 GCA_913050095.1 uncultured Gammaproteobacteria bacterium | reverse complement strand
TTCGGAAGTAGTGGAAATATCCTTCACTTTTTGAGATTTGGAAACTTTTTTCGATTTGGTTTCAGAAATTTTCCAGTTTAATTTTTCTGCTTTTTGAATTACTTCTTCAGTAATGGTGTTCCACTCTTTACAAGCCGTACATTGTCCTTGCCATTTCGCAAAGGATGAGCCACAGTTTTGACAAAAAAAGGTAGTTTTTACTTTAGCCATTAATATCCGAAGTCTTCTTTAATTTTATCCGCTCTATCTAACATCACGTCAATGGTAATAAAGTCCACTTCCTCTTTATCGTAAGCTCCCTGATAGATTCGCATTGCTTTTTTTGCTTCTCCAGTCTCTTCATAATAACGCGCAAGATAATAATCGCCTAGAACTGTATTTGGATATTGCTTATTGGCTATTGTTGCTATTATTCGTAATGATTCCCATTGTTTCTTTTTTTCTGCAGCTTTAAAAGTAGCTATATAATCATTTTCTCTGATAGGATTGGTCAACCCAAATAAATCTTTTATGGTAGCATATTTATCTATAAGATATTGAGAAATTGGAGTCTTGAGATTTAAGATTACATCTTTGTATTCTTCTTGACTTATTGGACGATACACTGCAAACATTTTTTCTAAAGCAGATGGAATAGCTCTAGCAACTAATGAATAATGAGTAGCTCCCTGAAAATTATCAAAATTATAATTAAAATTATCACTTTTTAATTCTTTAAGGGTAGCGTTTAACATTTCTGATATCTCTCTTAAATCTTTAATATCATCAGATCCAGTAGCTAAATAATAAAATGTTTTGCTTTGAATTTGAGGAATTCGTTCAGGAAGACGCTCATCCATATAAGGAGCTAAATCTGGACTTAAATTAATATACCCATTAAACATTGGAGGGTCTTTAAAAAGAAAATAGTTGATGAAATTAGCCGTAAAATCATGACCTACTGCTATGGTAAATTTTGCCGTTCGGTAGTTGTTATCAATGAAAGGAATTAATTCTAGACCAATAAATTCAAAAAAATCGGCTCCAATTCCATCAGGCATAAAGTTAGTACTATCATAATTGCAATCGTCGTAACGTTTTTCTCCTTGCATGATACCCACTACAATTGACTCAGGCATATCTTCCCAATAACTAAAATAATCTACGTTTCCTGCAACAGGCTCAAATAGATAATTAGCATCCAATACGATTACTATTGGATATACTTTCTCGGTATTTGTTTCATAGTCTCTAGGAAGCTGAATTTTTAACCTTCTTGATTCATTAAGTTTACTAGATTCAAATTCTTCATAAATGATTTGAGATTGTGAGTAAATTTCTAACCCGAAAAGTAAGCAAATGACTAAAAGTCCTATTTTTTTCATAAAAAATAAATTATTCTTGAAAGATAACGATTTTTATAAATCATATATTTTTCAAGATGTAAAAAAAGATATTATTTTTTTTTATTGTAAAAAGGTAAGATTAGAAAAGATAATCCACCAAACAAAACTATAGATGCGATACTAGTAGTCCAAACAATCCACCCAAATGCTGTTCCAACGGTTTCAGGAATACTAAAAACAGCAAGAATACTAGCTACAAAGAAAGGATAAGTACCAAAGCCACTATTAGTAAAAGCAAATGAAAAACTTCCAATTACAAAGGTAATCATTAAGGTAGATAAGGCGATATTTGTAGTTTCATTCAGTGCAAAAGTTGCGATGTAAAAAGACAACAAGTATAAACCCCAAATAAGAAAAGAATGGAAAATATATAGCCCTTTTTTCTTCATTTTAATAATACTAAGAATCCCTTCTTTTATACCATAAAAAAAATTAATAATTTTTTTTATGACTGATGCTTTTGAAAATTTCAGTAGAAGTAAGAGTAAGATAGTCAAAGTTAATAAAAGCCCGCTCAATTTGTAAATAGTATTCATAGGAAAAATACCTATTAAATATTGCGAGAGTTTTTCGAATTGAAGTATGAAGGCAATAGCTGTAAAACCAAATAAAAATACCACATCAATAACTCTTTCAGATATGATAGTCCCAAAAGCTTTATCAAAGGGGACTCCTTCGTACTTGTTTACAACAACTGCTCTTGAAACCTCCCCGCTTCTTGGAATTAACAAATTCATAATATAGGCTACATATACTGCCATAAAATTATTTAAAACCTTAGGTTTATACCCCAAAGGTTCTAACATGAAATTCCAGCGATATGCTCTTGATACATGGCTTAAAATGCCAAATATGATAGAGAGGCTTATAACTATATAATCCGCCTTTTTAAAATAAGTGGCAATTTCCTCTAACTGTTGAGTGGTAAATTTGGAGTACGAATAATAGATTAGAAAAGCACCTAGCCCCAGCGGAACAGCAATCTTTAAAAATGTTATAAGAGACTTATTCAAATTAAATCAATAAGTTATTTTCTTCATTAGGAAAAACTAGCGAAGGTTTAAATTTTTTTGCGTCTTCCATATTCATCATTGCATAGGTGATTAAAATTAAAATATCGCCAGGAGCAACTTTTCTTGCTGCCGCACCATTTAACGTAATTTCTCCGCTATTTCGTGGTCCTGGAATGGCATAGGTTTCCAATCGTTCGCCATTATTATTATTTACAATTTGAACCTTTTCACCTTGTATAATATTTGCTGCATCCATTAGGTCTTCGTCAATGGTAATACTTCCTATATAATTGAGGTCGGCACCAGTTACCTTGACTCTATGTATTTTAGATTTTACTACGTGTATTTGCATGTGGCAAAGATATTAATTTAATGCCATATTATCGATAAGTCGGACACCACCAATAAAGCATGCTATGAAAGCTCTGTATTTTATATTCTTTAATTTAACTACGTCTGTTTTTAAAGTTGAAGAATTTGCAATTTCAAAATATTCTAGGGTAAAAAAATCACTTTTCTTAAACTCGTCTTCGACCAATTTATTCAAGTTTTCAAAACTTAAATTGTGAAATTTTTCTTTAACTTTCATCAACACGTTGTATATCAATGCTGCCTTTTCAAATTCTTCTTTAGAGAGACGTTTATTTCGAGAACTCATTGCAAGTCCGTTTTTTTCTCTAACAATTGGACAGCCTATAATGTTTATAGGGAGCCTCTCAATTTTTACTAATTCTTTCACAATTAGTAGCTGCTGAAAGTCTTTTTCGCCAAAATAAGCCTTGCTTGGAGTTACCGCCTTAAATAATAAATTTAAAACAGTTCCCACACCATCAAAATGACCGGTTCGATGCTTTCCTTCCATCTCCTGTTCGATACCAGAGAACACATAACTTTTTGAACTTATATTTTGGCTATATAATTCTGAAGCTACGGGAGAGAAAACTATGATTTTTTCTGATATGCTGTTTAAAAGGATAAGATCATTTTCAAGGGTTCGGGGATATTTTTCTAAATCTGCTGGATTATCAAACTGGGTTGGATTTATAAAAACACTAACCACCACACAATCATTTTCTTTTAGGGCTTTTTTTACAAGCGAAAGATGACCTTTGTGAAGTGCCCCCATTGTGGGTACAAAACCAATACTGTTTTTATTTTTTTTGAAAGGTAAAAGGGTGCTCTCTAAAGAGCTTTTTGAATTGTGTATTTTCATTTAGGAAAATATTAAAGCAGTAAAAATAATATAT
>CAJXAV010000036.1 GCA_913050095.1 uncultured Gammaproteobacteria bacterium | reverse complement strand
CAATACAACAGTTAAAAAATTCTCTGGTGTTATGAAGATAGCTTCTAAATCAAATCCAACTTTGTATCAAGAAGCTAAAGATAAGTATGAGTTAATCAAAGCAAATCACACAAGGAGTTTAAATGTACAATAAGATAACACTAATAGGTAGACTAGGTAGAGATGCCGAAGCTATGGAATCAAAAGCAGGTAACACATATTGGAAGTTTAGTATTGCTACCAACGAATGGATCTCATCTAAGGGTGAGGAAGAAACAACCTGGCATAACATCACATGTTTTAATGATTATGTTGGTAAACAAATAAAAGAAAAAGCAAAAGAAGGAACATTGCTCTACATAGAAGGAAAACAAGTTTACAGCACATACATCAATAAAAAAGGTAAAGAAATTACCAAAGGCAATGTGGTCATGGATAGGTTTGGATCTGTTTGTAAAATCATGGAGCAAGGCCAAACAAAAACTAGTGATAATTTAATATCAAAGGTTTTTGAAAAATATTCAAATGCAGGAATGATGTAATTCAAACTTTATTTTATTAGGAGGTTATTTATTTATGAAAGGTTATGTTAAGAGGCAATATGATGTTTTAAATTTTATATCTAATTACATTGCATCATTTGGATTTAGTCCAACTTATAAAGAGATATGTCTTGGTTGCAAGATAAAAAGTAAAAGTCATGCATATTATATAGTTAATCATTTAGTTAATATTGGGCAATTAGAAAAATCAGGCAAGCGTAATCGCAATAGAATTATTGCCCTTCCACAAAAAAAAGATCGTCATAATGAATTTCAAAATAGCCAAAATAATATCTTAAGGGGAATATATATCTATGATTAAAAATTACATCTTAAAAAAATTTATTATTATATTTATCATTTGTACAAATGCTTTGTTTGCCCAAGCTTCTGAAGAGTATGAGGCGGCAAAAAAAAGTTGTAAAACAATGAGTGATAATTCGTATTGGCTTGACTCAGAAAATCTTTGCGCTCATACCGCTGTATTTAAAAAATATAATGAGATTATTCATTATGTAGGAAATTGGTCTCCAAACGGAGCAGGGGGATACGGACAGTTATATGTTTATGATTTAAAAGATGGCTCTTTGATATCTTTATATAAGGGAGAATTTAAGGATTCTGTTTTTCATGGTTTTGGAAATTTCAAAGAAATATATAAAAATAATGAAGGACGAAGTGTGACAAGAGTAACAATTGGCAATTGGAAAAACGATCGTGCAGATGGATTTCTTTATCAAACAGTAACTGATAACGAAACAAATGAAACTTCAGTTTTTTATGGCGAATTTGAAGACGGAGCAAAGCACGGTAACTCAATTATAACAACAGAAGAAACTGGAGTTAACAGTGTATTATGGAAGAAAGGCCAGGTTATAAGTCATACCATAGCTAGTATGCTATTAGATGAGGCTTCAAACGCATGGGTGCAACATAAATACTTTGACAACACTGCTTCTTATCCAAAAAAAAATAATTAAAATAAATTATGAAAACTAAATTATTTATAATACTTTTATTATCATTATCTTCGCAGCTATTTGCGCAAGAGGTATACAAAGGCACAGAAACTAAGTATTTATCAGAGGAATATATAGAGGATGTTTGGACAGTTGATGTTCTAGTCATTGATGACAAACCAGAAGGAGTTATTGCATCAGTAAATGGAAAAATTACACATGGAGATAAGTTAAGAATAAAAGTACCTATAGATAATGCTGAATATTGTGACTATGGGAATATATTTACCACTTTTTACACGACTATTAATAATCCAAGTGTAGAAGAATTAACAGATAAGCTTATTCCTGCAACTGTTAAAGATGAAATAGCAAATCTTAAAACTGAAAAAGTAAATTTTAAAGTTATAGCCTCAATAAAAGCCATGATGGGTGACCTGGTTTTCATTGATATGGGTTGGAATGATATTGAATCTATTAAAAAATATTTTGAAAATAGAGAGCAGGTAACCATTGAATTACAAAATGGAGTTGATATTAAGGCTTCGGATTATTTTGACATTCCTAAAAATACTTTTGTGTTATCTGGTTTAAATAGTGCATTAGATAGAGCAAAAGAGGAATGCTTAAAAATAGTGGAAGAGAGTGATAGAATTAAATCAGGTTTAACCAAAATAAAAAATGAAAATTAAATTATTAATTATTAGTTTTTCTATATTAACTTCGCAAGCATTTGCAAAAGTGGAATGCAAAGGTACTGATGTTTCCAATTGGGATAATTGCATTGGCGAAACAGCTAATTCTAATGGTGAAACTTCAAAGGGCCCATACATAAAAGGGAAAAAACATGGTTTATTTCGTGA
Source organism: uncultured Gammaproteobacteria bacterium (assembly GCA_913050095.1). GTDB lineage: Bacteria > Pseudomonadota > Gammaproteobacteria > Poriferisulfidales. Next base: position 1,551 of record CAJXAV010000036.1, on the reverse strand, counting down.
CAGTATTTGGGTTTATCGAGAACATATTTCAAGCGATGGATATATTAAAAAAGGTCATTATGTCAACGGTATAAAGCAAGGCATATGGAGTTATTGTTACACGCGACAAGTTAGTTACACTTATTTTCGAATTGGAAAATACAATGAGAAAGGAGAACGTGATGGACCATGGGGCGAGTTTAATACTTATGAGCAATATTTTGTGAATGGTTCTCACGGGAAATATTGGGGTTTTTCAGATTCAGGCTGCTATGTAGAAACAGCTTTATACCACCTAAACAAAGAAGACCCATGCAGTACCAAAAAATCACCTTTGGGCGGTAGTAATTTATTCACAAATATAGATGTTTATAAAAATGGCGATCTAGTAGATTCTGGGGGAGTTTGTAATCACCCTACTCTTGACACGACCGGCGAATATAAAAACACTTCAATGTTTAAAGAATGGGTTGAGCTTTTAGAAAATTATGAAAATTAAAATAACAATCATTTTATTTTTTTTGTGTGTATCTAATGTTTTTGGAGATGAAAATAAAAAATTATCAAATGCTGAAATAAAAAAATTACCACCAAGCAAAAGTATGATATTAGAAGAAAAAAATGTGTTAACAGCTTGTAAGGGAGATGATGTTTCTAAATGGGATAATTGTTGGGGTAAAATTGTGGTTGATCATCCTTGTGATCCAGAAAAATGGTGCGGAACTTGGTCCAAAGGACTTTATTACAACGGGAAAAAACATGGTTTTTTTCATGAAGGAATTTGGAATGGTAGAAGCACGAGGCGAAGTGACGGAATAGACTATGCTGGAAATTACAGTAATGGTACAAAAGTTGGTCTACACGGGCGTTGTTATTATGCGCAAGCAGGCAGAACAGATTTTCAAATTGGTAATTACAATCAAGAAGGAAATCCCGAAGGTATCTGGGCAAGTTATGACGGCTGGTATGATGATTTTCCACAAAATGAAGATGGGTGGCATGAGACGTTTAGAGATTCTGGGTGTCATGTAGAAACAGCTTTATTGTATTTAAATAAAGAAGAACCATGTGGCTATGATCAAAAATCATCCAAGGGGTATCCAAATTTATTTACAAGTCTTTCAACTGGTAAGGCATGCCGAGGGATACATGCTTCAGAAGAAGCAATGGATTATAAATATACAATAGAATACAAAAAATGGTTAAAGATGTTAGAAATGCATGAAAACTAAATTATTTATAATATTTTTATACTCATTGTCTTCGCAGTTATTTGCGGAATCACATCAGTATGTCAATCCATGGCCAGATGCTAAATTAAAAAATATTGAGATAATACTTAAAAAGGATGACAAAAATTTCGGTATTGTTAAAAACGATGATGGGCAATTTATTTCGCTCAAAACTAATGAGCTTCTTAATGGTAATCATGAAATAGACGGAACATCTTATCCTTTTAAGAACGGTTTATTACATGGGGAGGTTTTTGGAGCAACTTATCGAAATGGTCAGCTAAATGGAGTGATGCGTGAATACAGAACATATTATAATGATTCATACTCTATACCCTCC
>CAJXAV010000035.1 GCA_913050095.1 uncultured Gammaproteobacteria bacterium | reverse complement strand
TGATCAAGGCCCCTATCTTTTTATGCAGCTATTTAGTCGCGTGAATATGCCCTCATTAATAAGATTTTTATCTGATAAACCATCAATGTTGGATTTGATTAAAGTGTTATGGAGCATGCCAAAAATACTTATGATCAAAGGATTGAAAAAAAATAATGTCTAAATATAATAAGCACCAATTAATTATTATATGCCTCATGTTTTTTATACTTGAGTATATTTTTTATACAGATACGCAAATATTCAAGCTATTTCAATTTACTAATTTCATGGAACAGAACGCAATTATTTTTTTATCTTTTATTTTTATAATGACACTAGGTGTTAGTCATGGGGCATTGGATGGAAAAATTATATGGGAAAAGGGATCGAATTTTAGTAATAGGGTAAAAATTTATTCTTTTTATCTTCTTATTGTTATTGCTGGAGGCTTACTTTGGATGATTGCACCATTTGCTGGGTTAACTCTTTTATTTATATTATCTATATTTCATTTTGGATCTTCTGACCTTAAATTTTTAGGGACAGTAAGTCAAATTCAAAAGATAAGTTGGGGATTCCTAATGACATTTTTACCCTTAGGCTTTCATCAAGAAAGAGTAAATGAAATTTTTTACTCACTTACCAAAAGCTTTCTTAATACATCAACGCTTATGGTCATCTCAAGCTTATTGGCCATAGTATTTGTAATTTATATATTTATTTCAGCCCGAAAAATTTTTAAAGAAACTAATAAACTAACTGAAGTATTGTTACTTTTAGAATTACTATTCCTTGTTGCAATAGCCTATAAACTCGATCCAATAATATGGTTTGCAGTTTATTTCTGTATTTTGCATGGAATAAGAGCAATTATTCAACTTAATTTTAAATGGTACCCTGATCTTATTTGGATGATAATTTTTACCAGCCCAATTATTATTTTTACTTTACTTATGGGTAATAGTTTCACTAGCAAGGAACTTCTAATATTATTTCCAATATTAGCTTGTCTAACTAATGCACATATGTTGTTACCACAAATTATTAAAGCTATTAAAGATTAATATTAAAAAATAATTTTTGAACAATAATAGTTGCTATAGCTATGCCGACGCATGCAACAGAAAGAGCAATATAGTAATTAATATTATTTTTAAGCATCCAGCTTAATAAAAATAAAAAAGGTATTACTGGGAGAATGAATAGAACCGTCTCATAAGTTATATCTGCAATTTTTTGAGCATTTTTAGTTTCTTCCCAAATAATAGTAAATGATGCAAAAAGGACTATTGGCATAGCTAGTAAAATTGAGGCAAGTGTAGTACTTCTTTTGCTTAATTCAGACGCTAAAACAATAATACTTACTGCAATGATAATTTTTAAAAGATAAGCCATTTTATATTGATACCAAGTATTTAAAAAGATTCAAAAAGAAGTTAAGTGGATGCCGAATCTTTTAAGTAATTGAGAATAAATTAAGAAAAGACCTATAGTAAATAGTATTGATAAAATAAAAGCAAACCAGAATCCAAGATTTTTTAATAGAATAGGAAATAATAAAAACATTGGTAATGTGGGGAGAACATACCAAAAAGTGTAATATGCGTGATTAGCAATTTTTTCTTGATCCTGCTTCTCTACATATAGCCACATTAAAGTTAAAAAAGTAATGAGTGGTAATGAGGCCATGAGTGCACCAAGCTTATCTGAAATCTTTGCAATTTCAGAAATCAAAACAATGATAGCAGCAGTGGCAAATAGTTTTATTATTATAAATGTCATATATGCTATTTTAGTTTATATTCTATGATAAGTAATTTTTTAAATTTAATTTTTTTTGTTAGCTAATATTATTAATGCAGCAACAACAATAATAAGAATTATAAATAATGCAATATCATAAATATAAAATGGCATCTAATTATTCCTTATAAGAAATTTATGCAAAAAATAATAACTAACGAAGAATAATGGTACAAAAAGAAATGCTTCAAGATTGCTAATCCAGGAAAATATAAGATTTTCAAAACATAATATAGAAAAAACTTGGCAAGTGGATATAGACTTTATCCAAATACCCAAGGTAAAAAATTTATATAATTTGAAAGCTACATATAAGAAAAATGTAATAACTGCTGTTATGAGCGTAGATGTAAGTATTATTGTGTCAAAGCGATTCATAGAATGTCTTGATGTTTTATTTAGTAGATATAAAATATCATGATATTAAATTATAAGAAATGATAATATACATATTATGCGCCCACCAATACTAACAAAGTATCCAGTTGATCAAATTATTTCGAATCTCAAGGGATCTAAAGAGAAAGAAATATGGATTGTACGCTTTATTCCACAGATTTTAAGTAAAGAAAAAATCAATGCAAACGCCATTTCTATAACCCGTCGAGTAAGTTTATTCAAGACCGAACCCATTACTAACGAAGAACTAACAAAAATTAAAAAACATTTAAAAGAATTAAAAAGAGATGATTTAGTAATCATTAGACAGACTGCCAATAGAAAACAAAATGTATTAATTTTCTGTGCGAATGATGACGCACCAGAAACTATTGATGGAATTGAGAGGCATATTTATCGTATTATTCCAAATGCTAAATTGAAGTTTGGTGTATCTGACATAAACCGCGATAGATGCTGTGTTGTGAAGGAAAAGACCTGGAAGCAAGATAAAGATAGGCCTACAGGCATTTATTCAATTAGTGATTTGGCACTGACTGATTAGCTTTACTTAAGTTTGATTTACTTCTAATTCTTTTTTTAGCGTTTGTTTTATTTCTAAAAACCTTATTTTTTTTAAAAAAAGGTCTTTTACGTTTTTTTCTTTTTGAATTTATTTCTTCATCAATCGCTGTTGGCTCAAGACCTTTAACAGAGGCAATTTCAATTTTGAGCTTTGTAAATTTTTCAATTTTCCTTAGGAATTCTCTATCAGATGGACTTACAAGGCTTATTGCCAACCCTTTTTTATTTGCTCTTCCTGTCCTTCCAATTCTATGGATATAATCTTCAGCAAAACGTGGCATATCATAATTAAATACATGAGATATATTTTGTACATCTATGCCGCGAGACGCAAGATCTGTTGCCACTAAAATTTTTGTTTGATTTCTTTTAAAACGATTAATAGCCTTATTTCTTGCACCTTGGGACATGTCTCCATGTAAAGCGGAAGATGCAATATCTAAATGATAAAGCTGATCAGATAATTGGTCAGCCATTCTCTTAGTAGCTGTAAAAATAATTCCTTGTGTTAAATCGTCATTCTTAATGAAGTGATCAAGCAATTGTTGTTTATGAGATTGATTGTCAGAAAAATAGGCAATTTGTTTGATATCTTTGTGACCCGATACATCTGGTTTTATTGATATGGTAACAGGATCGTTTAAAAATTCTTGTGCAATCTTTTGAATTGGGTTATCAAAAGTAGCAGAAAACATAAGCATTTGTTGTTTTTTAGATGTTGCATTATAAATTTTTCTTATATCAGGTATGAAGCCCATATCGAGCATACGATCTGCCTCATCTAAAATCATCGTGTCTAAATCAGAAAATTTAATTTTTCTTTGATTAAATAAATCAAGTAATCTGCCAGGAGTAGCTACCAATATATCTATTGGTTTCTTAAACATTCTATTTTGTAAAGAATACGATATACCCCCAGTAATAGTGATGGAATTAATTTTTAAATAACGGGAATATTTTTTAATACTATCTGTAATTTGACTGGCTAACTCTCTAGTAGGACTGATTATTAGAACTCTTGGTCCACGGTATTGAGATGTATCTTTTGAAAGTTTGTTTAAAATAGGTAGAACAAATGCTGCAGTTTTTCCAGTCCCTGTTTGTGCTGAAGCCATTAAATGTCGGTTAAGAAGTATTTCTGGAATTGCCTTAATTTGGATTGGGGTGGGAATCTTGTAGCCTGCTTCTGTGACTGCTTTATATATAGAGCTATTGAGATTTAATGATTTAAATGACATCAATTTCCTTG
>CAJXAV010000034.1 GCA_913050095.1 uncultured Gammaproteobacteria bacterium | reverse complement strand
ATGGATTAATAATTCCTGAAAAAATATTAAATTTATTTCATAAGGGGTGCTTTAACGTGCATGCCTCTTTACTTCCAAGATGGCGAGGAGCAGCTCCAATACATAGAGCTATTGAGAATGGGGATAATCAAATTGGGGTAACTATTATGAAAGTTGTAAGCAAGCTTGACGCTGGACCCATGATAAGAAAAATAAGTATAAATCTATTACCACAATCTACCACAGGTGAAATGACTGATCTTATGGCATTAAAAGGTGCAGCACTAATGGAAGAAGTTTTAGATGATATAGTTAAAGGTAGTGAGATAAAATTTACTATTCAAGATGAGACTAAAGTAACTTACGCAAAAAAAATAATTAAAACCGAAGTTAAATTAAACCTTGACGATACTGCTGATAAATTAGTTAGAAAGATAAAGGCATTTAATCCCTATCCAGGGGTAACATATATGTTTAAAGAGAAAATATTAAAAATATGGGATGCTTCCTCAATACATTTATCTTCAGTAAAAAAATTTACTCCAGGAAATTTGGTTGTACTTGATAAAAAATTAATATTAATTTTAAAAAATAGCGCCATACAGTTGATTGAAGTTCAACTTGAAGGGGGAAGAAAGATAAATGCTGATGATTTCATTAAAAGAAATAGTCTAGATAATAAAGTCATAAAAATTTGATGCATGATTCCCAAAGATATGCAGCTATGATTATTGATAAGATATTGGGAGGAACTAACTTTGACGTAGCATTTGAAAATGTTTTTACGAATGTTAAGGAATTTCAACACAAATCTCAAACCAAAGCTATAACTTTTGGGGCGCTCAGATATATGGGCCAATCAAAATATTTAATTGAATGTTTAGTTAGAAATAAAATAGAAAATAGATTGATTGAGTCATTAATACATGTAGCATTATTTCAATTATCTCATGAATCACATAGTGATTTTACTATTGTTGATCAAGCGGTAAAAGCAGCAAAAAAAATTGACTTGAGGAAAGGAAATTTTGTTAATGCTGTACTTAGAAATTTTCTAAGAAAAAAAGATACTCTTACAAAAGGATTTCTAGACCAAGAAGAAAGCCATTTTAATTATCCAATTTGGTGGATACAAAAAGTAAAAAAACAATATAAAAGTGATTGGGTAGATATATTAAATATTGGAAACGATCATCCTCCGATGACAATAAGGGTAAATAAACAACAAATTAGTGTAAAAGATTATAAAAAGCTTCTTGTAGAAAATGATATTTCCTTTACTCCTCTTATAAATGAAGGGTTGATATTAAATAATGCTAGTAATGTTAAAGAAATACCAGGCTTTGATAATGGGTTATTGTTTGTTCAAGATCTTGGTGCTCAATTAGCATCACTCTTATTAGACGTTAAAAATAACCAGTCAGTTTTGGATGCATGTGCGGCACCTGGTGGAAAATTAACAAGTATTCTTGAAAATGCAAATGTTCATTTAACTGCTCTGGAAAAAAATACTTATAGAGTAAGTAAAATTATAGATAATTTGAAAAGATTAAATTTAGAGGCAACAGTTATAGCTAAACCACTTGATAATAAAAACGAATGGTGGAATAAAAAGCAATTTGATCGGATTCTACTTGATGTGCCCTGTTCAGCATCAGGTATTGTGAGAAGACATATTGATATGAAATGGCTTAGAAGACCCAATGATTTAGAAAAATTTGCAAATATTCAATTAGATTTACTCAACAATGCTTGGCCATTACTAAAACAGCAAGGTAAACTCTTATATGTAACATGTTCTATTTTTAAAGAAGAAAACGAGGAAGTTATATCAAAGTTCTGTGACAATAGACTAGATGTAAAAAGGGAGAAAGTAAAATTTCCAAAAAATATTTGCCATATAAAAAATCAATTAGTCCCTTCAAAAAATCATGACGGACTTTATTATGAAATTCTTGAAAAAAAATAGTATTGTAGTTATTTTTTTATTTGGAAGTATTCTTAATTCTCTGCCTTTAATGGCATCAGTAAAAGATATTGTTGTTAATAATTTATCCTTAGCTAAGGAAGGCAAAGATTTATTTGTTGACTTTGATCAGGAGCTATACATGTCGCCTGACATGATTAATGGTTTAAAAAATGGAATCGTACTAGTTTTCGATATAAATTTTGTAATTACGAAAGATATTCCCTATTGGTTTGATGACATGATCTTGGCAAAAAAAAGTACGTATAAGATTAAATATAGAAATTTACTTAGCAAATATGAAGTTATAAATATAAATGGAGACAAAGAGTTTTTTGGAGATCTTTTGGCTGCTTTAAGATACCTTAAAATTATTAAAAAATGGCATGTTGGAAGTTTGAATGGAAAAGAAAAAAAATTATTGGCTAGTTTGAAGATTAAATTAAATAAAAAATATCTTCCAAAACCATTGCAAATAAATATAAAAGATAAAATATGGGACTTTCAATCAGAGGAAATAACTCAATATATTGAGGTGGAAAATTGAGATACTTAATTCCAATAATATCCCTTATAGGAATTACCCTTCTAATAATGCTTGCAAAATCACTTGGAAACACCGATGCATTATCAACAGAAACATTCAGGTTATTATTTATATTTAATGTTCTATTTATTGCAGCATTGGCTCTATTAATAGCAATTCAGATTTTTAGGTTATTAAATAGTATAAAAAAAGAGGTTGTTGGTAGTAAATTAACTCTTAGATTAGTAATTTCCTTTGCCTTAATGGTTATCATTCCAGTATCTATTGTTTACTTGGTTTCAGTTAATTTTCTGACAAAATCCATTAATTCTTGGTTCGATGTAAAAGTTGAGTCAGCTTTGGAGGGAGGGTTAAGTTTAGGACAAAAAACATTAAATATCTTAATGAGAGATATTGAATTAAAAGGAAGAAGTATTGCTTATACAATTGGAAATACTTCTAGTGATGAAAAAGGGATGGTTTTAAGAGATTTGCGTGAAAAGTTTAACCTTGAAGAAGTTGTAATCTATGACAAACAATTAAATATTCTAGCTTTATCGAGCGCAAACGATTCACAAATTCCAGTGATACCAAAATATGAAGATATTGAAAGATCAACTAACAATTTTTATGGTGTCATTGAGGAGGTAAACGACAGGATTTTATTAAGAGCATATTTACCTATTATTTCAAATAAAGAGATTGAATTGAGAGGTACTTTTCTAGAAATAAAACAACTTATCCCTAATGAGATAACAAGTCTTGCCCTTTCTGTAGAGTCTGTTTATGAAGATTACAACAGATTAGCATATAGTAGAAAATCGCTAAATATTATTTATACTTTAACTTTAACTTTAGTATTAATGTTAGCAATATTATCTGCAGTAGCTATTTCTTTTGTAATAAGTAGAAGATTTTCAGAACCCTTATCTCAATTAGCAGCTGCCACAAAAGAAATATCTAAAGGTAATTTCAAAAAAATAATTTCAGAACAAGGAAAAAAGGATGAGCTCGGTCTTTTAGTAACCTCTTTCAATAGTATGACTAAGCAATTAGATTCTGCAACGCAAAGTGCCGAGAATAATCAACATAGACTTGAGCTATCTAAAATGTTTTTAGATAAAATTCTTACAAACTTAACATCAGGAGTTATTGTAATTGATCAAGATATGAAAATTAGGCTTCATAATCCTGCAGGACTTCAAACTCTTCAATTAAGCAGAACAAAAGTTAAAAATAAAATTATAGGAGATGTGTTAACAAAAAATAATATATACAAACCAATGCTTGATTTTATTTACTCTTATGTACAAGAGAAGAATACTAAAAAGGGGTTCAGCCAAGAATTTAAAATTTTAACAAATGAAAAAGAAAAAATAATAAGAGTACAGGTGAATTCTATAAAACAAGACGGAGATTTAAACTATATATTATTATTTGACGATATAACTGAGGTTACAGAAGGGCAAAGGCATCAGGCATGGTCCGAAGTAGCAAGAAGACTTGCTCACGAAATCAAAAACCCTTTAACTCCTATTCAACTTTCAGCAGAAAGAGTTGAACATAAACTGAAAAATAAATTAAATGAAGTTGATAAAAATATTTTATCTAAAGCAACACACACAATAATAAATCAAGTTAATGCTCTTAAGGTAATGGTAAACGAATTTTCAGATTATGCACGACCTACAAAAATAGAAAAAAATTCTATAAATATTGATTTGTTAATAAATGATGTAAAAGATTTATATGAAGCTGTCGATATAAATATTAATTATCAGCAAGGCCCAAAAAACTTATTTATTTTTGGAGACGAAAATAAGTTAAGGCAGGTTATTGTAAATTTAATAGATAATGCAAAAGATGCGATGATCAATATTAAGAACCCACGAATTAATATAAAAATAGAAGAATATAAAAATCAATTACATTTGATAGTAGAAGATAATGGTACAGGCGTTTCTAAGGATATTATTTCAAATATATTTGAGCCATATGTAACATCTAAATCTCATGGCACAGGTCTTGGATTAGCTATTGTGTTAAAAATTATTGATGAACATAATGGTAATATTACTATTAAAAATAATAAAGATATGGGCACAACAGTTCTTATAAAATTACCGTTGATTGAAAATGAAAAAAGCTAAAATATTAATTGTAGATGATGAAGCTGATATAAGGGAGTCGTTAAATGAGATATTAGTTGATGAAGGCTACAATGTTTTCATTGCAAAAAATTCAGAAGAAGCAAATAAAATCCAAAAAAGTGAAAGCTTAGACCTAATTTTATTAGATATTTGGATGCCAGATTGCGATGGTATTTCTCTTCTTAAAGATTGGAAAAAATCAAATGATTTAAAATGTCCTGTTGTAATGATGTCTGGCCATGGCACCATAGACACTGCAATTGAAGCTACAAAAATTGGGGCTCTTGATTTTTTAGAAAAGCCTATAGCACTTCAAAAATTATTAAAAACAATAAGTAATAGTTTGAAGTCCTCGATAAATATTTCTAAATTAA
>CAJXAV010000033.1 GCA_913050095.1 uncultured Gammaproteobacteria bacterium | reverse complement strand
ACAAAACAAAAATTAAGAATGTGGCCATATCCACACTAAAAAATAAGAGGAAAAAAAATGTCTAAATCTTTACTAAAAGTTAATAATATTGAGGTCGTATACAATCATGTGATTCTTGCATTACGCGGTGTCACTTTGGACGTCGAGGAAGGTAAAGTTGTTTCATTATTAGGTGCAAATGGTTCAGGAAAAACCACAACGTTGAAAGCTTGTTCAAATTTATTACACGCGGAACGTGGAGCCATAACAAAAGGATCAATTGAATATCAAGATAAAGATATTGCCGCTTCAGATGCTTATAATCTTGTTAAGGATGGGGTAGTACAAGTTCTCGAAGGCAGACATTGCTTTTCTCACCTTACAGTTGAAGAAAATATAATGACAGGTTCATTTATTAGAGAAAACTCCAAGGAAGCAAAGCAAGATCTAGAAAGAGTTTATGATCATTTCGAGAGAATTAGAATAAGAAGAAAGAGTTTAGCTGGTTTTACTTCAGGTGGAGAACAGCAAATGATAGCAATGGGCAGAGCATTGATGTCAAGGCCGAAATTAATTTTGTTGGACGAGCCTTCAATGGGTCTTGCGCCGCAATTGGTTGAAGAAATATTTGCGATCGTAAAAAATTTAAATAAAGAAGGCGTTAGTTTCTTAATTGCAGAACAAAATGCTATGGTTGCTCTAAAATATGCTGATGAGGGTTACATAATAGAAAATGGTAGAGTAATTCTTAAAGGTAAAGCTAAAGAGCTTTTAGACAGACCAGATGTAAAAGAAATGTATTTAGGTGTTGGGGCAGAAGGACAAACGAGTTTCAGAGATATAAAGTATTACCACAGAAGAAAACCTTCTTTTAGTTAAGCTCTAATTCGGTCTCGCTAATAATAATGCCGTCTTGGTCAGCGTATATAAAATTTCCTGGCTTAAACTCTACATCAAAAAAATTTACATTTATATCTGTATCACCAATACCTTTCTTTACACTTTTTACAGGTTTTGTCGATAATGCAAATACTCCTATATCAATATTTGCTATAACATCTGAGTCTCTAATACATCCATAAACAATAATCCCAGACCAATTATTTTTGTATGCAGCTTCTGCAAGCATATCACCTAATAATGCGCATTCCATAGATGCATTGCCGTCAATTACGAGAACTTTATTGCAGCCATCAGTATTTACAGCTTCTCTAACTTTAGAATTGTCATTAAAACATTTTATCGTGCTAATTTTTCCGCAAAAAGAGTGCTTTTTACCATAACTTTTAAATTGTTGGTGCATAATTATCAAATTATCACTATGAAGGTCACATAGGTCTGCAGTCTTAAAATTTTTATTATTTTTCATATATATTAATAGTTTATGTTGATTTCTTAAAATTATTTTCAAAGAATATTAATGAATTTTATCAGTATATTATATTTTTATCAAAGATATTAAAATATTTAAGGACTAAAGGCTAAGAAATTGGTAATATACGCACGCGAAAAGACTCTATATTTTTTCAAATAGTATTCAGTATAAATTAAAGAATAATTTAAATTATTATTTCTACATACATCAGGAGACGAAGATGGATAGAAAAGAACAGATTAAACAGCTAGAAAAAGAATGGAAAGAAAATCCAAGGTGGGCAAATGTTAAAAGAGGTTACACTGCAGAAGATGTAGTAAGACTTAGAGGATCGTTTGTTCCAGAATGCAGTCTTGCAAAAAAAGGTGCTGACAAACTTTGGTCATTAGTTAATGGGAGTGCAAAAAAGGGTTATGTAAATTGTCTTGGTGCCTTAACAGGTGGTCAAGCTATGCAACAAGTTAAAGCAGGAATAGAAGCCATATATTTATCTGGCTGGCAAGTTGCTGCAGATGCTAATACATCGGAAACAATGTACCCAGATCAGTCACTCTATGCTTACGATTCTGTTCCAACTGTAGTAAGAAGAATTAATAATAACTTCAAAAGAGCTGACGAAATTCAATGGTCAAAAGATATTAATCCAGGGGATAAAGATTATATTGATTACTTTGCACCAATCGTAGCTGACGCCGAAGCAGGTTTTGGAGGTGTTTTAAATGCTTTTGAATTGATGAAAAATATGATTGTTAATGGAGCTTCAGGCGTTCATTTCGAAGATCAATTAGCTGCTGTTAAAAAATGCGGCCATATGGGTGGTAAAGTTCTTGTGCCTACGCAGGAAGCAGTGCAGAAATTAATTGCTGCTCGTCTAGCTTCAGATGTAATGGGTGTGCCAACATTATTATTAGCAAGAACAGATGCTGAAGCAGCAAATTTAATTACATCTGACTATGATGAAAATGACAAGCCATTTTTAACAGGCGAAAGAACTGCTGAAGGTTTTTACAGAACAAATAATGGAATAGATCAAGCTATTTCTAGAGGCCTTGCATACGCACCTTACGCTGATCTTATATGGTGTGAAACAGGAACTCCTGATTTAGAATTCGCTAGAAAATTTGCTGAAGGGGTTAGATCTAAATACCCAGATCAATTATTAGCATATAATTGCTCACCTTCATTCAACTGGAAAAAGAATCTTGATGACGCAACTATTGCAAAATTCCAAAAAGAATTAAGCGCAATGGGATATAAGTATCAATTTATAACTTTGGCTGGTATACATAACATGTGGTACAACATGTTTGATTTGGCACATTCATATGCTGCCGGAGAAGGCATGAAACATTATGTTGAAAAAGTACAAGAGCCAGAGTTTGCAGCAGCAGATAAAGGTTATTCTTTCGTAAGTCACCAGCAAGAAGTTGGCGCAGGTTATTTTGATGATGTTACAACTGTGATACAAGGCGGACAGTCTTCTGTTACAGCATTGACTGGTTCTACAGAGGAAGAACAGTTTTAATAATTTTTAAATAACAAGGAAGAAGAGATAAATTATGTTTGATCATATTGCTGTCCCTAAAGATGGAAGCAAGATACATTTCGATAGCGAGAATAATCTTGTGGTGCCTAACAATCCTATAATTCCTTTCATACAGGGAGATGGTATTGGTTTAGATATAACTCCAGTAATGCAAAATGTTGTAAATCAAGCTGTTAAAAAAGCTTATAACGGAGAAAAGCAAATCCATTGGATGGAAGTTTATGCTGGAGACAAAGCAGTTGAAAAATATGGTAAACATAATTACCTTCCTCAAGAAACATTTGATGCTATTGAAAAGTTTGTTGTTGCAATAAAAGGCCCTTTAACGACGCCAGTTGGGGAAGGCTTAAGATCTTTAAATGTTGCTATAAGACAAGAAATGGATCTTTATGCATGTGTGAGACCTATAAAATATTTTCCTGGAACTAGAACTCCTCTTAAAAGCTCTAGTACAACCGACATGGTTATTTTTAGAGAAAACACTGAAGATATTTACGCAGGTATTGAGTGGGCAGCCCATACAGATGGTGTAAAAAAAGTATTAGATTTTTTAATAGATGAAATGAAAGTTGATGGCATAAGGTTTCCTGACAGTTCTGGCATAGGTATTAAACCAGTATCAAAAGAAGGCTCGGAAAGAATAATTAGAAAAGCTATTCAATACGCTATAGATAATGATAGAAGATCTGTATCTTTAGTGCATAAAGGAAATATTATGAAGTTTACTGAAGGCGCCTTCAGAAACTGGGGTTATGAACTCGCGATCAATGAATTTAAGGGAGAAGTTATAGGTGAGGGGCCATGGTGCAAAATAATAAATCCCAATAATAAAAAAGAAATTATTATAAAAGATGTAATCGCAGATAATTTTCTCCAGCAAATACTTTTAAGGCCAGAAGAATATGATGTTATTGCAACATTAAATTTAAATGGAGATTATATTTCTGATGCATTAGCTGCACAGGTTGGAGGAATTGGTATTGCTCCAGGTGCAAATATTTCTGATAAGGTTGCTGTGTTTGAAGCAACCCACGGATCGGCACCAAAATATGCAGGAAAAAATAGAGTTAATCCGGGATCAATTATTTTATCTGCTGAAATGATGCTTCGTTTTATGGGTTGGAATAAAGCCGCAGACAATGTAATGAATGGAGTTGCTCAAGCTATTGCAAATAAAACTGTTACATATGATTTAGCGCGTGTGAGAGCAGGAATGCAAACATTAGTAAAGAAACATGAGCATGGACAGGAAATTGTCAAAGATCTTGAAGAATTAATGCCTGGTGCTACACTTGTAACATGTAGTGGTTTTGGTGACGCAATAATTGAGTGTATGTAATTTAAATGAGCCAGACTTATAAAATAACTTATTTTAATCAGAATTCTGTTTATGAAATATACTCCAAAGAAGTATATCAGTCAGATATGTATGGATTTATAGTTGTTGAAGACCTAGTTTTTGGTGAAAACACAAGTCTTGTTGTTGATCCAAGCGAAGAAAAACTAAAAACAGAATTTCAAAATGTTAAGAGATTTTTTGTTCCTGCTCATAACATTATCCGCATTGATGAAGTTGATAAAGAAGGAATTGCAAAAATAACATCAACTGATGGAAATATAAAACAATTCCCTTCCGGAAACTTTACTATTCCGCCAAATTCAAATAACACAGAAAAATAAAGTTTTGGCAATAAAACTATTTTTCACAAATAAAATATTATATTTTTTAAATGTGTATTATAAAAAAAATAAACTAGCTAAACTAATTTTTCTTTTATTTTTTTTTCAAAATTCTTATGCTGAACCTTTAGTTATTCAGATAAATTATGAAGATACTGATGCAACACGTGTAGAAAAAAATATATTAGATATTCCTGGCTCTATAACTAATATTAATAAGAATAAACTTCAACTTGGCACTGAACAATTGGGGCTTGATGAATCCTTAAATCATGTACCAGGTACTTTTTTCCAAAATAGGTATAATTTTGCACAAGATCTAAGGGTTTCTATTAGAGGATTTGGGTCAAGATCAAATTTTGGCATAAGAGGTATAAAAATTATTGTTGACGGTATCCCAGAAACTTTAGCAGATGGGCAAGGTTCGGTTGATGGTATTGATATAGGTTCTATTAATAAAATAAATGTTATACGTGGCCCAACTTCATCCCTTTATGGAAATGCTTCTGGTGGCGCAATAGTTATAGAAACTGAAAAAGGTAGTAAGGAGCCATTTATACAACTTAAGAATTCATACGGTGCTCACAATCTAGGAAAAGAGCAGTTCAAAATAGGTGGTATAAGTAACAATCTCAATTATTTATTTAACTTTTCTAATACTACAATTGATGGATATAGAGATAATAGTAACTTTAAAAATGAACAATTTAGTAGTCGTGTAGAATATCAAATTTCAGATTATTCGAGTATTTTATCCACAATACATTATACAAAACAACCATTTGCAAATGATCCGGGTGGCATTAGTAAAGAAGATGTTGCATTAAATAGAAAGCAATCGAGAACAAATAATTTAAACTATAAAGCAGGAGAAAAACTAAAACAAATTCGCTTTGGTTTAATATATAAAAATATTATTAATAAAAATAATTCAATAGAATTAAAATCATATAGCATAAATCGTGATTTTGATAATAAATTACCATTCGAATCTGGCGGTATTGTTGACTTAAAACGTAATTTTTATGGAGGAGGATTAAAATTTACAAGAAATAATAGTTTTGTAACGAATAAAAATCGATTTTTAATTGGAATAGATTATGATCGTCAAGAAGATGACAGGAAGAGATATAATAATTTGTCAGGCGAACGCGGTAGTATGTCGTTTCAGCAAGATGAATTTGTAACTTCCCTAGGTATTTATTTTCAAAATGAGACAAAATTAAATGATTTCTTTGAGATTACTTTAGGTGCTAGATATGATGACATAAAATTTGACGTAAGTGATAAATTTTTATCAAATGGTGATGATTCAGGAAAAGTAAATTTTGATCAGTGGAGTCCAATGCTTGGGTTAAGCTTTAAACTTTATAAATCAACAAATCTTTACGCGAATATATCAAAAGCTTTTGAAACTCCAACAACAACAGAGTTTACTAGTACTAGCGGTGGTGGTTTCGATCCGAAAGTAAAACCTCAAAAATCTGTTAATTATGAACTAGGTTTTAAAACTTCTACAAATAAACACTTATTTGAAGCCGCTGTATTTCATATAGATGTAGATGATGAATTAACTTCATATGAACTATCCGGCTATCCTGGAAGATCTTTTTATAAAAATGCAGGATCATCTGAACGAAATGGTTTTGAGCTTTCAAGCTCAGGAAAGCTAACTAATAATATTGAGTATCAGTTTTCATACACTTACTCTGATTTTAAATTTAATCATTTTACAAATAAATCTGGAACATATGATGGTAATTATATTCCAGGCATACCTAAGTATTTACTTAACATTTTCTTTTTATGGAAAAATAATCTTGGATTATATGCGTCATTAGATAATTTGTTTAGCGGTAGCCTTTATGCAGATAACGCGAATGAAAATAAAGTAAGTTCACACATGGTTTCCAACTTAAGATTTGGAAAAAATATTAATTATAAAGATTATAAGATACGATTATATTCTGGAATAAATAATATCTTTGATAAAAGATATTTCAGCAATATAAGAATTAATGCATTTGGTGGGAACTATTACGAGCCGGCACCAAAACAAAACTTCTATTTTGGTTTAACAATTGATAAGAATTTTTAATATTAATCAAAATTATAATTATGTAAATTTATGTTAAAATTAATTTTCTTTTGGAGAGGTGTCAGAGTGGTCTATTGTGCTACCTTGGAAAGGTAGTGTTGAGTCAAATCAACCGTGGGTTCGAATC
>CAJXAV010000032.1 GCA_913050095.1 uncultured Gammaproteobacteria bacterium | reverse complement strand
GCAGTCTGGTAGCGCGCCTGCTTTGGGAGCAGGATGTCGGGGGTTCAAATCCCTCTACCCCGACCAGACGTTGCGCCTGTAGCTCATTTGGATAGAGCATCGGATTTCTAATCCGAGGGTAGTAGGTTCGAATCCTACCAGGCGCGCCATTTATATGGCGGGAGTAGCTCAGTTGGTAGAGCGCTGGTTTGTGGTACCGGTTGTCGCGGGTTCGATCCCCGTCTCTCGCCCCATTTATTATAATTTGGATTTTGAATAGGTTAAATAAGTGATAAAAATAAACTATGCTAAAAATAATTTACTCTTTTAGGTATAAGAAATGGAGCTTTTAATAAAAATTATCCCAGCTTTAGTTTTAGGATCAATGTTGTTCTTTTCTATTGCTATAGCACCTAAAATATTTACTGTTCTTTCAAACGAGGAGGCAGGAAAATTTGTAAGATCTATATTTCCAACCTACTATAAGTACAATGGTTTTCAGTACCTAATATTAACTATTTTAATGCTATATACTGAAAAATCCGGAAATATTCTCTACATATCAATTTTTATATTGTTCTTATTTATTTCTAGTAATTATTTCTTGATGCCTTTGATTAATAAATCGCGAGATGTAAATAATCAAAAAAGATTTAAAGTTCTTCATTTAATGTCAGTAATTATAAATTTTTTAATTATTGTATTCTCAGTATTGCTTTTACTTTTAATACATTGAGAAAAAATATAATTTATATATAATTTTGTTATGAAATTGCCAATTATAAAAATAAATAAATTTTTAATAGCATCTATATTTTTTGTACAATTGAGCGGTCTTTCTGCTCAATTTATTTTTGAAAGTGAAGATGGCTTTATTAATTTGTGTACGCAATTCGGTATTAAGAAAATTCCAGTAAGTGATCAAGATGTCAATAAGGAAATTCAAGATGTTGCTCAGGTAATGCATTGTTGTTTAGATGTTCAGTCAAATTTTGTCCTTATCAAACAAAATTTCTTAGTTGAAAGAAAAATTCTTTTTGCATTTGTGGGGATAGATAGAGATACGTATAAGAAGCAATATCCCAATAATTATTCCCTTATAAGAGCGCCACCTAACCTAGCTAAGATTTAATTATTATATAATCTATAAGATTAATACTATCAAAATTTGATAGTTATATTTACAAGATTTAGCTATATAAATCACAAACTTAATATAAAATAATCACTGTAAAGTGATGATGTCCATAATATAGGAACTAGAAAAATGAAAAAAATACTTTGTATAATTGCCTTTATTTTTATAACAAATGCAGCAAATGCTTTAGATGTGATAATTGAGAGTCCTACAGTTAGGTTAATGCCACCTAGTACAAATATGACAGCTGGCTATTTCATAATATCAAATAACTCTAATAAAGATATTGTATTAGTAGAAGTTAACAGCAGCAAATTTAAAACAATCGAGATGCACAATACTGTTAAAGAAAATGATGTTATGAAAATGGTAAAACAGAATTCAATAACTATACCTGCGAATTCAAAATTAGAATTTAAGCCTATGAGTTATCATTTAATGTTAATGATGCCTAAGAAAAAAATTATTGAAAATGAGGAAATAGATGTAATTTTTAAAACAAAAAAAGGTAAAAAAATATCTACGACATTTAAAGTAAAAAAAATGAATGCTCATAAGCAGAAACATGAGCATTCGATGAAAAATATGAAAAATATGAAAAATATGAAAAATATGAAAAATATGAAAAATATGAAGCATATGAAATATATGAAAAGACCAGATTATGTTTTTCCTGTTGGTGTAAAAGGTGGGAAAAATATGATGTCAAAAAAAATAATGTTTGGCTATAAATATGGTCATATGGATATGGGTTGTTGTAAAGATAGTACAAGCACAGTAGGGCAAAGTTTTATTCAAGGCCTTGGATATACAATGGCGCCAACTGAAATGGAAATGGATATGCATATGTTTAGCGCAATGTATGCAATAAATAATAAATTCACAGTTATGGCAATGTTACCGTATGTAAAAAAAGAAATGCAAATGCAAAAACTTTCAGGAATGAATACAGGAAAATTTCATAAGACGTCAAGTTCAGGTATTGGTGATTTGAGTATTGCAGGCCTATATAAGTATTCAGGAAAATCTACTTTCAAGTTATCTTTGTCACTGCCTATAGGCGATGATGACGAAAAAGACCTCAATATGATGGGGGCTTTAAAAACACTACCATATCCAATGCAAATAGGTTCAGGAACATATGACGTAACATTAGGATATAGTTACCAAAATATAAAGCAAGATTGGTCATATGGCGCACAATTAAATTTTGTTAAAAGATTTGATTATAATAGTGAAGACTGGAGATATGGCGACAGAAGAGAAGCATCAGTTTGGGCAGCCAAGCCTTTATCAAATTTAGTTAGTGTTTCATTTGGTTTAGATGCTGAACACCAAGACAATGTTAAGGGAAAATCTTCGCAAAGAAATAATATGACTCCTACGTGGAATGAATATTTTCATTCACATTTCAGAGTTTCCGCCAATATTGGTTTAAATTTTATATTACCAAAATCAAAATCTAGAATTGGCATACAATGTGGTAAACCAGTTTATGAAGACGTAGATGGTCCACAAATGAGCCCAGATTTCAAATGTAATTTTGGGATTTCTTCAATGATGTAAACAATAAGGTCGCTATCTATACTTATATATATAAAACAAATATATAAAAAGTATTATAGCGACCCATATTGATGCAAGATTTCCTAAAAAATGATCGTAAGTACTTAGAAGGAAATCAAAATTTGATTCTGAGTTAACAACCGAACTTTGTTTGAAAATTTTTATTGTAAAGACAAAACCGGAATGAATCCCAATACCATAAGATATTGTTTTAAGATTAAATCTAACAACTCCTAATAAGAGCCCAAACATTATTAAAGTTAATGCGGCATCATAGTGAATTGTATTAAAGAAGTTAAAAAATACATTTACTAACTCAATTAAGCCTGTATTCCAATAGATATTTTCTTCAAAAATAAAAGGGATTTTTATAAAGTGAAACAATGAATATACAATTGCAGCAAAAGTTATAACAAATATGGCTTTAATTTTTTTTGTATCAGTCTGAATCAAAATACCTCTAAAAAATGATTCTTCAATAATTGATATTAAAAAGCTTACAAAAATTGTCATTACTAAAGTATAAAAAAAGATATTATCTATCTTGATCAAATTGAAGCTAATATTTCTTACATCAAATACTGCAAATGAAATAATTAAAGGTAGTAACAAAATTACACTAAAACCAAAGCCTTTGCATATATTTTGAATAAATAACATCTTTGGCTCAAGGTAACCTACAATCTCTTTACTGTATAACCTGCGATATTTCATTGCTGGAACAATAAATATGGCACACATTACCATTGCCCCATATTTTATAGCTTTATTTAGAGCTAGGATTGGTTGTTCGTCAAATTGCATGTACAATAGAGTAATAATCAAAGATGATAGTACAGCAAAAAATATTATATAGATTGTAAAAAAAAATATATTCTTCATGCTCTTATTATAATACATAAGATCATTAAAAATTATTTTTATTAGGAAATTTTTATAAATGGGCTAGTGGCGGAATTGGTATACGCGCTGGTTTTAGGTACCAGTGGGGCAACCCGTGAGAGTTCGAGTCTCTCCTGGCCCACCATATTAATAGCAGGAGATTTAATGGTTTCAAAATTAAAAGATTTAAAAGGTTTAGAAAAAGAACTTACAATAAGTTTTGAATCAAAAGAAGTTAATCCTACAGTCGATTCTAAACTAAAAGAATTGAGTAAAAGCCTTGATCTCAAAGGTTTTCGTAAGGGCAAAGTTCCTATGAATGTTGTAAAAAGTAAATATTATAATCAATGCTTTAATGAGGCATTGAGCGAACACATAGAGCAAAATTATATTAAGGTTGTTTTAGATGAAAAGTTAAACCCTGTTGCTGCGCCAAAAATCTCAATGGAAGATTCTAGTAACAAAGATATCTATACTTTTAAGGCATTAATAGAAGTTATGCCAGATATAGAATTAAAAAACATAGATAAAATAAAACTTGAAAAACCAATTTTAAAAGTTAAAAAGGAAGATTTGAATAAAGCGGTTAAAAGAATAGCCGAACAATATAAAGAGTGGACCCCTGTTGACAGAAAATCAAAAGAAGGTGATAGGGTAAAAGCAGATTTTAAAGGAACAATTAACGGGGAAGAATTTGAGAACAATAAAGCAGAAGACTTCCTAATAGAGATTGGCAGCAAACAACTTATACCAGGATTTGAAGAAGGACTAAAAGATTTAAAATCTGGCGATGAAAAAACTCTTGATATAACTTTTCCTAAAGATTATCAAGATGAAAAATTAGCTTCAAAACCAGTAAATTTTGAGATAACTATCAAAGAGGTATCTGAACCAAAAATATCTGATATTGATGAGGAATTTATTAAAAAAATTGGTATTGAAGATGGAAAATTAGAGACGTTGCACTCAAAAATTAAAGATGGAATGAAAAAGGATGCCGAAACACTAGTTGAATCATATCTCAAAAAAAATGTAATTTTAGGATTAAGCAAATCGCAAAAATTTGATGTTCCAAAAAGTCTAGTTCAAGAAGAAGTGCAGCGAATGGATAAAGAAAATAATCCAAACGGCGATGTAAAAATTAGTTATGAAGATATGGAAAAACTATACTCAAAAGAGGCCACAGAAAGAGTTAAGGCGGGTTTACTTTTGAGGGAAATTATTAATAAAGAAAAATTTACTGTATCAAAAAAGGAAATTGATAATTGGTTAGATACAGTATCACGCGGACAGGGAAATAGAGCTGAAATTGAAAATTATTATTTGAACAATGAAGAAGCAAAAAGAAACATGGAATCTGTAATTTTAGAAAATTCCGCTATAAAATGGGTTGTTAATGAAGCTGCTGTGACAGAAAAAAGTTACTCATTTGATGAGTTAGTAGAACTACGATAGACTAAAAATATATTTTTGTTAGTATATGATCTTATGAATAATGAAATAGAAAATTTAAATCTTGTCCCGATGGTTGTTGAACAATCATCAAGAGGAGAGAGAGCTTACGACATTTATTCTCGACTTTTAAAAGAGAGAATAATATTTGTTGTAGGACCTATTGAAGATTACATGGCAAATGTGATAATTGCGCAAATATTATTTTTGGAATCAGAGGATCCAAAAAAAGATATATCATTGTATATTAATTCACCTGGTGGCTCTGTAACTTCTGGAATGGCTATTTACGATACTATGCAATTCTGTAAATCTGATATTAGCACATTATGCATAGGCCAAGCTGCTAGTATGGGAGCAGTACTTCTTGCTGGCGGGTCAAACAAAAAAAGATTTGCTTTGCCAAACTCTAGAATAATGATACATCAGCCTTTAGGCGGATTTCAGGGGCAATCTACTGATATACAGATACATGCTCAGGAGATTCAAAAAGTTAGAGATAATTTAAATTCTATCTTGTCTAAACATACAGGAAATGATATTAATAAAATATCAGAAGATACTGATAGAGATAATTTTATGAATGCTGCAGAGGCAAAAGATTATGGAATCATTGATAAAGTCCTTGATTCAAGAAAAGATTCAAATAGATAAATTTTTAAAAACTTATTTTAGGAAGGATATTCATGAGTGATGATGACAAAAATGTAGACAATAAACTATTATATTGTTCGTTTTGTGGAAAAAGTCAGCAAGATGTAAAAAAATTAATAGCAGGCCCATCAGTTTTTGTTTGCGATGAATGTGTTGAATTATGTAATGACATCATTAGAGAAGAATTACTTGATCAAGAACCAAGCGAAAATAAAAAACTACCAAAACCAAACGAAATAAATGCTTCTCTAGACGAATATGTTATAGATCAAGCAAGGGCAAAAAAGGTTCTATCTGTAGCAGTGTACAATCATTACAAAAGATTAGAGTCCCAGTTCTCGAAAGACGATGGAGTTGAGTTATCAAAAAGTAATATTTTATTAATTGGCCCGACTGGATGTGGCAAAACACTCCTAGCTGAAACATTAGCAAAATTATTAAACGTTCCTTTTACTATTGCTGATGCAACTACACTAACAGAGGCTGGTTATGTTGGCGAGGATGTCGAAAATATTATTCAGAAATTACTACAAAAATGTGATTATGATGTAGATAAAGCACAAAATGGAATAGTATATATTGATGAAATAGATAAAATTTCTAGAAAGGCTGATAATCCATCGATAACTAGAGATGTTTCGGGAGAAGGTGTTCAACAAGCGCTTTTGAAACTTATTGAGGGAACCACTGCTTCAGTTCCTCCGCAAGGAGGAAGAAAGCATCCTCAGCAAGAATTTGTCCAAGTTGATACAAAAAATATTTTATTTATAGTTGGCGGAGCTTTTGCAGGCCTCGATAAAGTTATTAAAGATAGGACAGAAAAAAGCGGTATTGGTTTTGCAGCTGAAGTTCATGCCAAAGATGACAATGATTCGTTAAAAGTTTTACATCAAGTTGAACCAGAAGATTTAATTTCATATGGCTTAATACCTGAATTTGTTGGAAGGTTACCAATGATCGCAACACTTGATGAGTTAGATGAAAATGCTTTAATAAAAATTCTTCTTGAGCCAAAAAATGCAATAACAAAGCAGTACACTAAACTTTTTAAGATGGAAAACACTGATATAGAGTTTAGAGAAAATGCTTTAATGGCTATAGCAAAAAAAGCAAAAGAAAGAAAAACTGGGGCTAGAGGTTTAAGAACTATACTTGAAAATGTATTATTAGACACAATGTATGAGTTACCTTCAAACCCTGATGTTTCAAAAATTGTAGTTGATGAAGCAGTTATTGAGGGAGAATCACAACCATATTTAATATATGACCAAAATTCCTCAGAAAAGAAAGCAGCTAAAGATTAAATTTTCAAAAATAAAGGTAAAAAGTACCTTGAAATCTAGAAATATAGCCACATAATATATTTATGAGCCACATATTTAAGGATTTTTCATGAAAAAAAGTAATTCTGACAACCTTGTATTTCCAGTTGTACCCCTCAGAGACGTTATTGTATTCCCAAATATGGTTATTCCTCTCTTTGTTGGTAGAGAAAAGTCAATTAGATCCCTAGAAGTTGCCATGGATTCTAATAAGAAGATAATGTTAGCTGCTCAAAAAAATGCTGATCTCGATGATCCTAAAGATGAGGATATTTATAGATTTGGAACATTAGCAACGGTTTTACAATTACTAAAACTTCCAGATGGAACAATAAAAGTTCTTGTCGAAGGTGCAGGCAGAGCTGAGATTCAAGGTAAAATTTATGGCGAGGAATTCTTTGAAGCCAAGGTAAATCCTGTAGAAGAAATTGTTGTAGATGATAGAGAAATAGAAATATTATCAAGATCTGTTATAGATTCGTTTGATCAATATGTAAAATTAAATAAAAAAATTGCACCTGAGGTAATGACTTCGCTTTCTGGCATAGATGATCCTTCAAGACTTGCTGATACTATTGCTGCACATATGGTATTAAAGATGGAGGAAAAGCAAACTATTTTAGAAACAAACAATGTAAAAGATCGTATTGAAAATATAATTAATATGATTGAAAGCGAACTGGATATTCTTCACGTTGAAAAGAAAATCAGAGGAAGAGTCAAGAACCAGATGGAAAAAAGTCAAAGAGAATATTATCTAAACGAGCAAATGAAAGCAATTCAAAAAGAATTGGGCGATATGGATGATGTGCCAAATGAAATTGAAGATATCGAAAAAAAGATAGAAAAGTCTGGAATGCCAAAAGACGTTATGAAAAAAATAAAAGGTGATGTTACAAAGCTAAAAATGATGTCACCAATGTCAGCTGAAGCTTCTGTATTGAGAAACTATATTGATGTTTTAGTAAATGTGCCATGGAAAAAAAGAACTAAAGCAACAAAAGATTTAGTTATTGCTGAAAAAATTCTTGAAGATGATCATCATGGATTAGAAAAAGTTAAAGAAAGAATATTAGAATATTTGGCTGTGCAACAAAGAGTTAGAAAACTTAAAGGTCCTATACTTTGCCTAGTTGGCCCTCCTGGCGTTGGTAAAACAAGTTTAGGAAAATCAATTGCTAAGGCTACTGGTAGAAAATTCACCAGAATGTCCCTAGGCGGGGTGAGAGATGAAGCAGAAATAAGAGGACATAGAAGAACTTATATCGGTTCTTTGCCTGGAAAAATAATGCAAAATATTTCTAAAGTTGGAGTTAAAAACCCTTTATTTCTTTTAGATGAAATCGATAAGATGGCAATGGATTTTAGAGGGGATCCGTCTTCTGCGCTATTAGAAGTTCTTGATTCAGAACAGAATGATACTTTTTCAGATCACTATTTAGAGGTTGATTTTGATTTGTCAGACGTAATGTTTGTAGCTACATCAAATTCAATGAATATACCTGGACCACTCTTAGATAGAATGGAGGTAATAAGAATACCAGGCTATACTGAAAATGAAAAAGAAAGTATTGCAAATAAGTATTTAATGCCTAAACAGTTAGAAAATAATGGGCTTACTGATAAAGACATTAAATATAATAAAAATATATTTCTCGAAATTATAAGGTCTTACACAAGAGAAGCAGGAGTAAGAAACCTAGAAAGAGAAATTTCAAAAATATGTAGAAAAGTTGTTAAAAAACTTCTTTTAAATAAAAGATTGAAGAGCATTAAAATTGATAAAAATAATGTTAAAGATCTATTAGGTGTTAAGCGATTTAAATATGGAGAAGCCGAGAAAGAAAATGTAATCGGTCTTGTTAATGGATTAGCCTGGACGGAAGTTGGGGGCGAATTGTTAAGTGTTGAGACTGCAGTTATTCCAGGTAAAGGAAAATATATTTTAACAGGCTCTTTAGGTGATGTTATGCAGGAGTCTATAAGAGCTGCAATGACAATTGTTAGAAAAAGATCTTTGAGTTTGGGTATCGAGAAAGATTTTTATGAAAACAAGGATATTCATGTGCATTTTCCAGAAGGGGCTACACCAAAAGATGGTCCAAGTGCAGGAGTTGGTATAACAACCTCTCTGGTTTCAGCATTAACTGAAAATCCTGTTAAATCATCAGTTGCAATGACTGGAGAAGTAAATCTTCATGGTCAAGTTCTTCCGATTGGTGGGTTGAAGGAGAAAATGCTTGCGGCACTTAGAGGTGGTATTAAAACAGTTATAATACCATTAGAAAATGAAAAAGACCTTGCTGAAATTCCAGATAATATAAAAAATAATCTTGAAATTAAAACTGTTGAATGGGTAGAAGAAGTTTTAAAACTTGCCTTAGAAAAACCTATTGCAGGATTAGAGCTTCCTCAGACAAAGATTACAAGAAAATCTGAAAATAAAGATGTTTTGACGCATTAATGCATAAAGTTAATAATTTCATATATTTACACTGCTTAATAAGCTTAACATAATATTATTATTAGGAATTAATTTTATTTATTATGTTTCTTTTGTTGACATAGAAATTCTCCTTATTGTATAAATAACAAGGAAACTATAAAGTTTTAATACAAATTTGGGAATACCACATATATACACAATAAAATTAGAGGATAATAATAATGAATAAATCAGACTTAATAGATGCTATAGCAAATTCTACAGGCTCAAATAAAGCAGAGGCTGGAAGAGCACTTGAAGCAGTTCTAGGGGCAATTACATCTACACTTCAAGCAGGCGAAAAAGTTACAATTCCAGGATTTGGAACATTTGAAGTAAGACATAGAAACGCAAGAATGGGAAGAAATCCTCAAACTGGTGAATCAATTCAAATTAAAGCTTCTAATACACCTGGATTCAAAGCTGGTAAAGCTCTAAAGGATGCACTAAACTAAGCCCGCCCTTAATCTTTCAAAGGGTGCTTAGCTCAGTTGGTAGAGCGTCGCCCTTACAAGGCGGATGTCGGGGGT
>CAJXAV010000031.1 GCA_913050095.1 uncultured Gammaproteobacteria bacterium | reverse complement strand
TACTACTAATGGCTAATCATAAAACAGTTTACGAGGATTGCGATATTCTTATAGTCGGTGGTGGTATGGCCGGTACTGGGGCTACCTTTGAATCCAGATATTGGGGCCGTGACATGAACATTGTATGTGTTGAAAAA
Source organism: uncultured Gammaproteobacteria bacterium (assembly GCA_913050095.1). Classification (GTDB taxonomy): domain Bacteria; phylum Pseudomonadota; class Gammaproteobacteria; order Poriferisulfidales. The sequence goes on along the minus strand of CAJXAV010000031.1, from coordinate 10,410 downwards.
GCCAACATTGATAGAAGTGGCGCTGTTGCCCAAGGTTTATATGCTATCAACTGCTATATGGGAACACGTTGGAATGAAAATCAACCTGAAGATCATGTTCGTTATGCTAGAAATGATTTAATGGGAATGGTTAGAGAGGATTTAGCTCTTGATATGGCTCGTCATGTTGATTCATGCGTTCATATGTTTGAGGAGTGGGGCTTGCCATTAATGAAAAATAAAGAAGGCCGTTACCAAAGAGAAGGTAAGTGGCAAATTATGATTCATGGTGAAAGTTATAAGCCAATCGTAGCAGAGGCTGCAAAGAAATCTGCTAGTAAAATTTATAACCGTGTAATGATTACCCATCTTTTAAAAGATGAAAGTAAAGATAATCGTTGCGGAGGTGCTGTAGGGTTTAATATGAGAACAGGTGATTTCCACGTCTTCCGCGCAAAAGCAACAATTATATGTGCTGGTGGTGCTTCTCACATATTTAAGCCAAGAGCTGTTGGTGAGGGCATGGGAAGAACATGGTACGCGCCCTGGAGTAATGGCTCATGTTATGCATTACCAATTCTTTTGGGCGCTAAAATGACTCAAATGGAAAATAGAATTGTTTTATGTAGATTTAAAGATGGATATGGTCCTGTTGGAGCATACTTCTTACATCTTAAGACATATACCCAAAATACATATGGTGAAGAGTACGAATCAAAATGGTATGACCAAACAAAAGAGATGGTTGGTGAATACATTGATCATCACCCAACACCAACATGCTTGAGAAATCATGCATTTTTGGAAGAAGTAAAAGCTGGTCGTGGTCCAATACATATGGTTACCATGGAAGCATTCCAAGATCCTCATTTAGAAGTTATAGGTTGGGAGAACTTTTTAGGGATGACAGTTGGGCAGGCCGTAGTATGGGCATCACAAGACATTGATCCAAAGTATCAGAATCCAGAATTAACTACATCCGAGCCATACGTTATGGGTTCACATGCGACATGCTCTGGAGCTTGGGTTAGCGGACCATCAGACTTATCTCCAAAAGAATATTTCTGGGGATATAATAGGATGATGACTGTAGATGGTGTATTTGGTGCTGGCGATACTGTTGGTGGAACAGCGCATAAATTCTCTTCAGGTTCATTCACAGAAGGACGTCTTGCTGCTAAAGCTGCAGTTCAATATATTAAAGATATGGAAACTAAACCAAGTGTTTCTGAAAAACAAATAAATAACTTTAAAGAAGAAGTCTTCAAACCTCTAGATAATTTCACAGTTGGAAGAAATGAAATTACATCTGGTACAGTATCTCCAAGTTACATATTGCCAATACAAGGTCTACAAAGACTTCAAAAGATTATGGATGAATATTGTGGTGGTATAACTGTTGGTTATCAATGCAATGAAAATCAATTGAAAAAAGGATTAAAAGATTTAGGTATTCTTCAAGAAGATTTAGAGAATGTTGGTGCCGAAGATCTTCATCAGTTGATGAGAGCTTGGGAACTAAAACACCGTGCACTTGTGTCTCAATGTGTAACTGAACACACACTCTTTAGAGAAGAAACAAGATGGCCTGGATATTACTATAGATCTGACAAAATGAAACTAGATGATGATAATTGGCATTGTTTAACATTATCTAGAAGAGATCCAGAAACAGGTAAATTTACCATGGAAAAAGCGCCGCTTTATCATATAGTAGATGAGGAGCAAAAAAAGGCGGGGTAAATGGATTTTTTAAAAAAAACGGACGAAGAAATATTTAAAATTGCAGATCCTTTTTGGGTAGATTTAGTAAAAGCTTCCAATCAGCAAGATTATGGAAGCTTTACTAAGAATTTCTCTGAAACAATGTTAATGGGTGCCCATGAAGTTGAAATTGGAAAACAATGGGCAAACAATAAACTTTTATCTACTTTAACTGAAAAAGCATGTCCTCTGGGTTGTTTAAGGAGAAACGATCATATTACAGTTCTTTATAAGCAAACAAGTACAGAATTTCCTGGTGATTATTTAGGAAGATTAGTTTTAGGCATTGAAAATGATGAAGTAAAAGTTTTTGGTGCTACTATTTTTTAAAAAATGAAAGAAGTGTCTTCTGTTTCAATAATTTCCGATACACACGGACTCATTGACTCACATATTATTAATTATTTAAAAAATACAGATGTAATTATTCATGCTGGTGACATTTGTTCTACAAAAATTATTTCAGACTTATATCAATATTGTGATCAAGTTTATATAGTAGCTGGAAATAATGATATTCCTGAAAAATATGATGATCCTAAAGATAAGAAAATAATTAGTCGCCTAAAAAAATCGCAAACTTTTCAAATTAATAATCATATTGTTTCTGTGGAACATGGTGACAGATTCGGACACCATGCTAATCATAATGAACTAAGAAAATCTTATCCAGATGCTAGATTAATTATATATGGCCACACACACATTCAGGCTTGTGATCAAAAAGATTTTCCATGGGTTGTTAATCCTGGAGCTTGCGGACACACTAGAAATAATGATGGTGGGCCATGTTTCATGCAAATTGAAATTAATGCAGACAAGTGGGATATTATTCCTTATTGCTTTAATTAATAGTTAAAAATTTTCTTTAATTATTTATAAAACTAAATATAAGAAATAAACAACTTGCCAATATAATAGATGTGTAATATTTTAAATCTTAATAAATTTTTTAAAGAGAAATATCATGGATTCAAATTCTTTTAAACCAGAAGATTATATAATTAAAGAAGAACCTAATTATCGCCCAGTAAGGGACGAAATAGAAGTATTTGAAAGCGCATACAATAACCAGTTGCCTATTCTCTTAAAAGGCCCTACTGGGTGCGGAAAAACGCGTTTTATGGAACATATGAGCTGGAGATTAAAAAGACCTCTCATTACTGTTTCTTGCCATGATGATTTAACAGCCTCAGACCTCGTTGGAAGATATTTAATTGCGGGAAGTAACACAGTCTGGGTAGATGGGCCGTTAGCTAAAGCAGTTAGGGCTGGAGCAATTTGTTATTTAGATGAAATAGTAGAAGCTAGAAAAGATACTACAGTCGTTATTCATCCTTTGTGTGACGATAGACGTGTTCTTCCAATAGAAAAAGTTGGAGAGGTACTTGAGGCGTCCCCAGAGTTCTGCATGGCAATATCTTATAATCCTGGCTATCAAAGTATACTAAAAGATCTTAAACAGAGTACTAGGCAAAGATTTGTGGCACTAGAATTTGATTATCCGGAAGCAGAAATAGAACAATCAATAATTGAAAGTGAAACAGGTGCAGACAAGGAATTAAGTACATCGCTTGTAAAATTTGCCCATATGACAAGAAATTTAAAAGGCAATGGTCTGGATGAAGGAGCAAGTACACGACTTTTAGTACATGCTGCAAAACTTATAATATCAGGCGTGAATCCAAACACTGCTTGTAGATGTTCAATATCAGAGGCTCTGACAGATGATCCAGATATGCTTAAAGCTGTGAATGAACTAAGCTCATCTGTATTTTAAAAAAAAATTAAGATGCTATTAGATTAAGGAGCGAACTTAAACATAAAATAGCATCTCAACTTTTGCCTTACTAACTTTCAAACTTTTTATATGAAACACCGCGATAGTGCATGTTAAGTATATGTTTATCTTTTTTTTTAACCATAGACTTAAGATATAATATCCCACGATACGCATATTTTAGGTTCTTTATAATTTTAAATGATGATATTGGGTCTTTGGAGTGAAAAACTCCTCTGTAAATCTGACTATGCATAACTTCACCAATTTAATAATATTTTTTTATAGTGAACTTGTTACGCATGTTCTTGCGTGGTATAACCAGATTTAAATATAGCATTTATTATAAAATAATCAACTATTTAAAATTATAGTAAATTTTTAAAATAAGAGGAAAGTACTTTGGTTTCAACATTTGTATTAAAAGATATATTTGATAGAGAATTTTGTGAATCTTTAATAAAAAAATATGGTTTTGAAAATAATGATTATCAAAAAATATCAAATGAATTATCAAATACTTTTAAAGATTTTATAATATTAATCTTAAGTGAAAATAATAGTTATTCAGTAGAGGAAAGAAACAAACTATATAACGAGGCTATTTTTAATCTTCAACATACTAGTAAATTACTACAAGGTATGCCCCATCCTGCAAGTTCAATGAGTTATAAACTTCTAAAAATGTCGGAGACCTTGAAAAAAGTAACAAGCGGAAACAAGAAAGAAAAAACAAACGCAAATAGATTTATAGAAAAAAATCTCATTAGAAAATTCATATTATTTTGGGATAAATATAGTAATGAAAAGTATTTAAAAACTGATAAAAAAATAAATTATAATACTTGTAAATGTTTTTTAGATTGTTCAAAAAAAATATCTATAATTTATCCAGAGATTGAATGGTTTAAAACATGTGAAATGGAATTTACTGAAAGTTTATTTGAAAATATCTAATCTTCTGTTACTTCATTCAATGCACTAATTTCTGTCTGCGTAGCGTCTCTTATATTCAGTATTGTAACGTTAAAGTTAATTTTTAAATTACAAAGAGGGTGATTCCCATCTAATATAATTTTTGAATCAGTTATTTCTGTTACGGTAAATGGTTTAACATCTCCTGATTCGTTTTGAAATTCTACAACTTTGCCTAATTGACGATACTCTTCGGGAACATTTTTAATGTCATCTTCAAAAATCAAATCTTTGTCTACTTCTCCAAATACTTCGCCCGGCTCAAAAGTAACATTCACTTGGTCATCAATTTTTTTATTTTCAAGCGCATCCTCAAGTTTAGGCCATAAGCCCATTTTTACACCGTGAACATAATTTACCGGCATTTCAACTTGTTCAATAATTTGTCCTTCATCATTAGTAATTGAATAAGTAAATTCAACATATTTATTTTTTGAAATTATTTCTGTCATATTTTTTAAAAGTATATTTTCATCATCATTCCCGTTAATCCTAAAGTTATAAGCAGAGGCAATATTCCAACTTTTGCCTTTGTAAGTGCCAACAAACTCAAAATAATTAGTATTAAAAGGTGTTTATCAAAGTAATCGATACCGTTATTATCTGTCCATAATGAATTATAAGCAAGCATATATCCTAAATTTGCTATTAATCCGACAACAGCTGATGTAATGAAATTTAATGGTATTTCTAAACTTTTATTTTCTTTACTTAATTCAATAATTGGTGCCCCAATAAATATAAATGCAAAAGAAGGAAGGAATGTAAAAAATGTTGCAATTGAACCGCATAAAATAGCACTAATAAGTGGTGAGCTTATATTTAAAATATCATTGTACCAGCCAACAATAAAACCAACATAAGTTACAATCATAATAAGCGGGCCAGGAGTTGATTCTCCCAAAGCAAGACCGTCGATCATTTGTTGACTCGTTAGCCATCCTTGAGATTCTATAATATTTTGAAATACATAAGGTAGTAATGCATAAGCACCACCAAATGTTACAAGGGCAGCTTGACTGAAAAATATAGAAAGATTTATTAATATACTTTCATTTGTATAAAAGATAATAGAAAAAATTATAAACCATATAAATAAAACTTTTATTAAAGTTTTTAAAGAACTCTGTAATATCTCATTATTTATAAAATTATTTTTCTTAAATTCATTAGATTTATTATAATTTTTATAAAAATGAAAAACGAAACCTAATAACCCGGAAATTATTATTATTATTGGCAAATTTATGTCAAAAATATTAATAGCAATGAAAGCGGTTATTGCCATTAACCAATAATAGAATTTTTTTAAAACTTTTTTAGCAATCTTTATTGATGCATAAAAAATTATTGCTATTACAGCAGCTTTAATTCCATATAATATACCTTCTCCCCATATATTATTAGAGTATTGAATATATAAATAAGTTAAAAAGCTTAAAATAAAAAAAGAAGGTAGAATAAATAAAGTGCCTGCAATTAATCCACCAATTCTTCCATGCATTAGCCAGCCTAAATAAGTTGCTAATTGTTGAGCTTCTGGACCTGGTAAAATCATTGTAAAATTCAAAGCATGAAAAAAACTTTTTTCGTCTACCCATTTCTTTTTTTCAACAATATCTTCATACATCATACTTATTTGTGAAGCTGGGCCACCAAAACTTATGAAGCCCAATTTTAACCAATATAATATTGCTTCTTTAAAAGTTATATTTGATTTCATGCTATTTTATCTTGAATACAAAGGTTATTTAGTATAATATACCCCTAAAAAAAATAGGGGTATAAAAATGTCAGATGATATTGTATCAAAAAATGGTGAGATTGTCGGTCAATGGAATGGCGAGAGTGTCGAGGATCTTAAAAAAGTTTTAATGGGAGCTAGGGCAAACCTTAGGAAAAACAAAGATAAAGTTGAACATACTGGAATACCACATAGCGACCAATTTCCAGAGGACCTAAAAAATTTTACAGCTTATATTCTTTGGGCTGTTGATAAAAACCAAAATGTATTGGTTGGCTCAGGTGCAAATAGAACAGAAACAGTTGAAAGTATAAGAGAATTCTATGCAAACGACGAAGCAAAGGCTTCTATCGATAGGCATAATTTAGAAAAATAACACTGTATTATAATTTTTATTTTTCCCATTCTCTAAGTATGGGAGCATCTCTTTTTTCCAAAATTAACATTTCTGCCTCAAGCATATCTTCAGCAAATACAATCTTATAAGCGTCTGGATTACTTGGCGAATTCTTTTGTCGCAATTCTTTAACTAGCAATTTAGCTTCTTTAAAACTTTCAAAAGTGTCGATATGATCGACCGATCTAAATTTATTATTTTGATATTTAAATACAAAGTAAGACATATATGAATTATAATACAATTTTTATATTATAGTGAAAAATAATGATTAACTCAGATCATAAAAAACAAGCCGTAGCAAGAGCAGCAATCGAATATGTTGAATATGATGATATTGTTGGAGTTGGTACTGGGTCAACCGTTGATTATTTTATTGAATATTTAAAGCCACTTAAAAATAAAATATCTGGCACAGTTGCAAGTTCAATTTCAACAAAAGAAAAACTTGAGGCAAATGGTATAAAAGTTTTTGATTTAAATGAAGTTAGTGAAATTCCGATATACATAGATGGTGCTGATGAAGTAAATGGTAACTTTCAATTAATTAAAGGCGGGGGCGGTGCTCTTACAAGAGAAAAAATTATAGCTGCAGCCTCTAAAAAGTTTTTATGTATTGTTGATGAATCAAAATTAGTTGATGTTCTAGGGAGATTTCCGCTTCCTATAGAAGTTCTTCCAATGGCAAGATCATATGTTGCTAGAGAAATTATAAAAAAAGAAGCTATGCCATCGTGGAGAGAGGGCTTTGTAACAGATAACGGAAATATTATATTAGATATAAACCATATGGATATTATTGAGCCTATAAAAATAGAAAATGATTTAAATCAAATACCAGGTATTGTTACAGTTGGACTTTTTGCAAAAAGAGGTGCAGATCAAGTGTTGGTAAGTAATGAAAAAGAAGTAATTAATTTAGAAAAAAAATAATAATCATTTAATTAATTTTTATTTTTCTAAATTCACCATTTTTCAATCCTTTTAAAAAAAATTCTCCGTAATTCGTTCTAATTATTCTATTGACAACAATATTGAAGCTTTCGAAAATTTTTCTAATTTCTCTGTTCTTGCCTTCTTTTAGACATATTTCAAACCAATTATTTTTTTTTAATTTTTTAATAAGTTTTATTTCATCAACATTATGTTTTACACCTCTGATAGTAATACCGTTTTTAATTTTTTTAATATCAGAATCATTAAGTTCTCCATAAACCTTAACCCTATAAGTTCTTTTAATTTTATTCTTTGGTAATTCATAATATCTTGCATAATCACCATTATTTGTAAAAAGTAATAAACCCTCAGTGTTATAATCTAGTCTGCCAATACTAATTAAATGTTTTTTATTTTGAGGAAGTAAGTCATACACTGTATTTCTATTAAGCTCATCTTTTCTTGAAGTAATATAACCTCTTGGTTTATTAAGAATATATAACTCTATTTCTTTTTGATAATTTACTTTTTTACCGTCAACAAAAACCAAATCATTTTTTTTCACTTGATATGAAAAATCATTACAAATATTATTATTTATAATAACTTTATTTTCTTTTATTAATTTTTCAGATCCTCTTCTTGAACAAACACCAGAGTGTGCTAAAAATTTAGATAGTCTCATTATGGCGCAGGATTTGGTTGGCTAATATGAATATTTTCAATTTCAGTTAAAATTTCCTCGTTTAACTTTATATTAATGCTTTCAATATTTTCTTTTAACTGGGTTAATTTTGTAGCGCCTATAATATTACTCGTGACAAATGGTTGTTGGTTTACAAATGACAAAGCTAAGTGGGTAGGTGATATATTATATTTTTTCGCCAATTCTACATATTTTACCGTAGCTTTTTTTGAATTGTTATTACTGTATCTGTTGAATCTATTCCAAATTGATAGCCTAGAATTTTTTGGTGATTTGCTAATATATTTTCCAGTTAACATTCCAAACCCAAGAGGAGAATAAGCAAGAAGGCCTATATTTTCTATCTCTGAAATTTCAGCCATATTTATCTCATATAATCTATTTAAAAGACTATATGGATTTTGAACCGTAACAATCTTATGAAACGATTTTTGCTTCGAAATCTCTAAGAATTTCATAACACCCCAAGAGGTGTCATTAGATAACCCTAATGTTCTAATTTTTCCAGCTTTAACTAAATCATTAAGTGTTTCATAGCTTTCATTAATATTATCTAAAATCATGTTAATATTTTGCTTACTATAAACATAATTTAATTGGCCAAAATAATTAGTTTGTCTTTGTGGCCAATGAATTTGGTATAAGTCTATATAATCAGTGTTTAATCTCTTAAGATTTCCACTAATTGCTTTTTCAATATTTTTCTTATCTATACAAAGAGATTCACGAATATACGAAAAATCTACTGCGGGCCCAGTAACTTTTGAAGCAATTATAACCCTATCTCTATTTTTATTTTTCTTTAACCAAGAGCCAATAAATTTTTCAGTTAAACCCTGAGTTTTAGAATTTGGCGGCACGGGGTACATTTCTGCAGTATCTATAAAATTAATACCATTATCTAAAGCATAATCAAGCTGTTCATGAGCTTCTTTTTCAGTATTTTGCTCACCAAATGTCATAGTTCCTAGACAGATTTTACTTACCTTTATATCTGTATTTCCAAGTGTTGAATATTTCATGAACTTATTTATGGTTTAATTTTTTTTTGAATCTGTTTTTTTTGAATCTGTTTTTTTTGAAACTGTTTTTTTATTATTTTTAAAATCAGTTTCGTACCATCCTGTACCTTTTAATTTAAACCCAGCTGCAGTAACTAGCTTTTTTAATTTTTTTTGATTGCATTTAGGACATACAGTAAGCTTTTCATCAGAGATTTTTTGGATAATATCAAAATGATGTCCGCATTTCTCACATTGATATTCGTAAATTGGCATAATTTCTCCCTTTAAAAAAATAAATAACAGTTTAAAATTACAACTATGATTGAAAATCAAAAATATGCTAGTAAAACGTCAATAGCCCTAATGCTTTTAGGTTTATTACCATTTGTCTTTACAATTTATTACTTGCAAAAATATGATTTTGAGCATGGTATTGCAATTTTTATTCATTATAGTGCAATTATTTTGTCATTTATAGGTGCAATTAATTGGGGCAGAAATTCTTTAGAAAAATCTTCCCAGTTATTTTATTTAAGTGTTACGCCGTCAATTATAGCGTTTTCGGCTTTTTTCTTTTCTTTTCCAGATAATTTGTTAGTTCTAGCAATAGGATATTTTATCGCATGGTTAATAGATCTATTTTTATTTATAAAGGCCAAAGAATTTTTAATATATTTAATTATGCGAAGTATAATAACTATAAGCGTAATATATTTACATTTATATCTTTTATAGTAATAAAGATTATCTTTTTGAAAACTGGACGTCTTTTCTAGCTTTTCGAAGACCTACTTTTTTCCTTTCAACTACTCTTGAGTCTCTTGTAAGAAAGCCATTTTTTTTGAGCACTGGTCTTAGGGTATCGTCATACTTTAAGAGTGCTCGAGCAATCCCTAATTTTATTGCACCAGCTTGACCAGAAGATCCGCCGCCTTTTACGGTGACTTTGATATCAGTCTTGTCGGTTGTTTCAGTCAATTCTAATGCTTGCTTAACAACCATAATGTTTGTCTTGCGACCGAAATATTTTTCTATTGGATCAGAATTAACTGTTATTTTACCTGTACCTTTCGAAAGAAATACTCTTGCTGTAGATTCTTTTCTTCTTCCTGTTGAGTAAAAAAC
>CAJXAV010000030.1 GCA_913050095.1 uncultured Gammaproteobacteria bacterium | reverse complement strand
TATAATGCATCAGGTGGAATATTATCTTGGATAAACTCGAAAAATAAAACAGTTAAACCAAACTAGATTTTATCGGTGCCTTTTTTTACTAACGAAGATATATAGTTACTAATAAAATTTGGCAGTGTTTGCAAACCTTTCATGATTAAATACATTGGCAATGGAAAACTAATTTCAAATTTTTTAGAACTCACCATTCCTTTTGCAATAATACTTGCTGCTGAGCTTGCGCTAATAATTAACGGCATAGGGAAATTGTTTTTATCTGTTAAAGGCGTTTTAACAAACCCCGGCGTTATTACTTTAACATCAACAATATTTTTTAATTCAATATGAAGCGATGAAGCAAGATTATAAAGCGCTGCTTTGGTCATAGAATAGGGCTGACTATATGGCAATCCTTTATAGGCAACAAGACTAGAACAAATAATTAACTGACTTGTATCATTTGTATTTTTTAAAAATTCTTTGGTAACAGAAAGTATATGCAAGAGACCTAAAATATTTACATTAATAACATTTTCATAATCAGACGAGTCATCAGGGCTATATGTTGCCGACATAAATATTATATGTAGAGAATCTATTTCTTTGTTTATAATATTTTTAGAAACTTTTAAACATTGATTTTTATCGGATAAATCTAAAGGGATAACTTCATGATTATTAATAAGGGTACTATTTAATTCATTAAGTTTTTCGTGGTTCCTTGATGATAGTATTAGCTCATATCCTTTGGCATCTAGTTTTTTTGCCAGTTCTTTTCCAATTCCCGAGCTAGAACCTATAATCCAATATTTTTTCATTATTAATTTTTTTGAAGTGTAAATTGATAAACATTTGTTCTTTCGTTAATAAAACTTGAGGAGCACGAAGTTAAATAATATTCCCAAATTCTAATAAATTTTTCATCAAAATTTAAATTTTCTATTTCTTTAATATTTTTTTTGAACGAATCATTCCACGAGTCTAAAGTTTTTGAATATGAATCGCCAAATGAGAAAGCATCAAGAACTTTAAAACCATTATTTTTTGCATATTTCATGAATATACTGGGTGAGGGTAGCATTCCCCCTGGAAAAATAAATGTTCTTATTGCGTCTGTACTACTCTTATAGTTATTAAATAATTTATCGTCAATAGTTATAGTTTGAATTACTGCTTTACCATTTTTTATCAATAAATTATTAATTTTTTGAAAATATGTATTCCAATATTCTTGCCCAACAGCCTCAAACATTTCTATTGATACTATTGAATTATATGACTTTGCTACATTTCTGTAGTCTTCGTATATAACATTTATATTTGAGTTATCCTTATGAAGATTTACAGAATGTTTATATTGCTCTTTTGATATTGTTATACTGTCTATTTTGTCAAAGTCATTTTTTGATTGTGTTAAAAAACCTCCCCAGCCAGTGCCTATTTCCAGCAAATTATTACCACTTGAGGTTTTTAAAATATCTTTTATACGTATATATTTATTTATCTGTGCTTCATAAAGGCTATCTTGACTATCTAAAAATAAAGCAGATGAATAAGTTAAGGTTTCGTCAAGCCATATTTTATAGAAGTTATTTCCTAAGTCATAGTGCGCTTCAATATTTTTTTTACTTCCTTTAACAGTATTCTTATTAAAAATATATTTAATATTTGAAAAAAATCTTGTAATAAATTGTCCAAATAATAATTTATTCAATGTTTCGTCATTAATTAATACAAAAGTAAATAGATTTTTAAGATTTTTAGAAGTCCAATTTCCGTCTCTGTAATCAGAAGCAAAACCAACATCACCATTTTTAATCATATTACTTATGATAGACCAATTTTTTATGTTTATATCTGCAGACACTTCGGAGGTTTTATTTATTTCAATTATATTATTATTGGGATCGATTATTTTAATTGACCCTTTTTTGCACTTCTTTAAAGTCGAAATAAACAAATTAATTTTAATTTTTTCAATATATTTCATTTTAAGATATTCTATTTATATTTTGCTTTGGTTTCTTATAAAATTTTGCTCTTTTAAAAAATAATTTTACAGCTTGCAAATGTATTAAAAATAATACTCTTGTTACTAGATATGCTGAACTTAGCGCATTAGCTAATACAGCATAATTATTTTTTGCGGATATTTTTTTTCCACTAATATATGTTTCTAATATATTTTTGTTATCACTATTATAATAATCTATATTAAAATTGATGCAATCATCATTATTCCTATATTTTATTCTATAATAACCTTCCCTTGGTAGAAAAGGGGATACGTGAAATAGTTTTTCAATGTCATAGTTTTGTTCATGTTTGTTGGCATGATTAGCTACATAATTTATATAATAGTGATTTTCAGAGAACGTATTATTTACCTTTAATATTGTGCAAATAAGATTTTTCTTTGAGTAGCAAAATATAAATGAAACTGGATTAAATGCATAACCAAAAATTTTAGGCATTGTAATAAGTTCTAAGTTATCAATTTTATCATTATATTTTTCTTCTATAAGTTCATAACACCATCTAAATAAATCTAATTTACCATTTGCATATTCTTTTTCTATTACCGATAGAATATTAAATTTGTTAATGCCAAAAAATTTTATTTTTTTGTTATCTTGAGGGAATTTTATGCTGACATAGTTGCACTTATATAAAAATGCATTTGCTTTTGGCCATTTTCTTTTATGAAATACTATAGCTTTTATAAATTTCATTTAATTATCTATAATTTTTAATTTTTCAACAGCTTTAATTGAAGATACCACTCCATCTTCGTGGAATCCATATTTGTTATAAGCTCCACAAAAGAAAAAATTATTCATACCTTGAATTAAGGGAATTTTTTTCTGGGCATTTCTAGCTGTCAAATCAAAAATAGGGTGTTCTAACTGATGCCTATTGAAAATTTTGCTGCTATCTATATGGTCTCCTGGATTTAAAGAAACAAAAATAGGGTACTTTTTATCTATATTTTGAAGTGAATTCATCCAATAAGACAAGATTGGTTTATCATTTTCGGCCTTTTTGTATACCCAGCTAGCCCAACATTTAGCATTCTTTGGCATTACAGAGCTATCTTTATGTAAAACAACCTCATTAACGGAGTATTTTATATCTTTTAATATTTCAGTTTGATGTGTTGAAAGGCTTTTGCCAATATTTAGTATTTCGTTTGGATGATTGCTAAAAAAGACATAATCATATACTTGATCGCCATCAGATGATGATATTTTTATACCATTATCAGTTTTTATGACACATTTAACTTCATCATTTAGTCTTATGTTGGCTGTTAAATACTCCTTAAGACATTTTACATATGTTTTACTTCCGTTTTTTATATGAAGCCATTGCGGTTGATTACTAATGCTTAGTAACCCGTGATTATTCATAAAATTTACATATGAAAGATATGGAAACTGCAATATTTGTGAAGGCTTACAACTCCATATAGAGCTTCCCATAGGCACTATATAGTTATCTATAAAGAATTTATCAAAGTTGTTGTCTTCTAAAAATTTATTAAGGGTGATATTATCTAAATAATTATTAAGACTATTTAGAGATTTAATCGATAAAGTGTTGAATTTATTTATATTAAATAATAAATTATAGTGCTTATAGCTAATAATATTCCTCTTATTGGCAAAAAAACTTCGTACATCAGAATATTTAATTTCTGGATCTTTGGCTTTATTGCTAGTTACTGCAAAGGACATGTCGCTTTTGCCAACCTCAACATTTAGCTTTTTTATCATTTTACTAAAGTTAGGGTAGTTCTTTTTATTAAAAACAATAAAGCCTGTATCAACGTCGATATAATTATTATCATACTCAATACTTAGCGTTCTAGTGTGTCCACCAAGATAATTTTCTTTTTCGTAAATGGTTAAATCGTAGTCTTTATTTAACAAATACGCTGCATACAAACCTGATATACCTGATCCTATAATTGCTATTCTTTTCATTGCCTAACCATAACACTTCGCATAATCATTATTATGTTAAATTATATATAATCTAACCATAAGTATTAGATAAGGAGCCAATAGAATCAATGTTAATTGTAACCTTTGACCCCTTTTCCATAGGTCCTAAACCTAAGGACGTGCCTACGCAAATTACATCCCCGGCGTATAGAGTCATATTTTGAGATAGATACATCACAATTTCTTCGGTACTAAACATCATGTCAGAAACAGGATAATCTTGCTTAATTTCAGTATCATTGATAATAGTTTTGATATTGAGCTCTTTAGCGTTTAGGCCTGTCGCTATACATGGGCCAAAAACGCCAAAATTATCAAAACCTTTACATCTTGTCCATTGGTCAAAATTAGGGTCGTTTTTAAGTAAACCAAAGGCAGTAACATCATTTATGCATGTGTATCCAAAAATAGCGTTTTTAGCACTCTGCGTATCATTTAAATCCTTAACTGTTGAACCAATTACTATTCCTAGCTCGCCTTCGAAAAAAACATCTCCTTCATAATTAGAAGGATGCTCTATATGATCATTTGGCCCGGCAAAAGATGTCGGTGATTTAAAGATATATAAAGGCCTCTCTGGGTAACTTAGGCCTTTTTCATCAGCTAAAGCTTTATAATTATTCCATAACGCTATCATTTTTGAAGGTTTGCAAGGTGATAGCATATTTATATCATTTACGGATAAAATCTCATTCGTTTCACTAGATGAACCAAACATATCTCCGTTATACACTGTCACAGATGAGTTATCAGTAGAAAGTTTTCCAAATTTTATATCACCGTTGTGATTGAATCTTGACCATTTTTCCATAAATCCTCCTTAAATATTAATTCTTCTAATTTTTTTACAGGTTCCTTTTCATAATTTAATTCATGACACATGTAGGCTCTAGTATGTTTTGAGCCTATATAGCCCTTAAAAATGCACGATAAATGCTTTGTAAAATCAGTGATTTTTACATCGTTTTTAAAGTTATTTATTATGTATTTAAAATATTCTTTTAGTATATCTTCTTTGTCTACCCTTGCTTCATTATGTATCAAAATATCAATTTCGTTAAGTAAAAAAGGGTTATTGCATACCGCCCTACCTATCATAACACCGTCAACATTTTTTAAATGGTTAATAACATCAGTAGGATTATTAACTTCACCGTTTATAATAATTTTTAATTCTGGATAGTGTTGCTTAATATTATAGACTCTCTCGTAGTTTATTGGCGGTATAGATCTATTTTTTCTAGGGTTAACGCCTTTTTTCAAAATGGCTTTTCTAGCATGAAGATGAAAAGTATTTACACCTTCATTAGAAATAATATTAATAAAATCTTTTAAGTGTTTGATATTATCAAGATTGTCTATACCTAATCTGGTTTTAATTGTTATAGGTAATTTAGTTACTTTTGACATTTCATGAACACATGATGCTACTAAATTGGGCTGACTAAATAAACAGGCTCCAAAATTTCCTGATTGCGCTCTTTTGCTTGGGCAACCGATATTTAAGTTTATTTCATTATATCCATAGGATTCTATTATTTTAGCGCATTCTGCCATTTGCTTTGGGTTATCACCACCAAGTTGAAAACCTACTGGCTCGTCATTCAAATGCTCTAATTTATTAAGTTTTTTTGACTTATTGTGAAGAATTGCATTAGAGGCCACCATCTCTGTATAAAGCATTGTTTTTTTCGATATTAATCTTAATAAATATCGAAAATGTATATCTGTGTGCCCCATCATTGGTGCTACGCATAATTTATACGGATTGTTGTTCGTCATAGTCATAATGTCATTAGTAGTTTATTATATAATTCTTTTGGAAAATATATAATCATGGATTCACCAGCTTTAGCTATAGAAAATTTAACAAAAATATATTCAAATGGACATAGAGCCCTTCATGGAATAAATTTGAAAATAAATCATGGAGATTTCTTTGCCCTTCTCGGCCCTAATGGAGCTGGTAAATCTACAACAATCGGAATAATAACATCGCTAATAAAAAAAACTAGCGGAGATATCAGTATATATGGAATCGATATAGATAAAAATTTTGTTAAGGCAAAAACGTACATAGGATTGGTCCCTCAAGAAATAAATTTTAATACATTTGAGCCAATCAATGAAATTATAATAAACCAAGCTGGCTATTATGGCGTTCCAAGATCTATTGCTATACCTGAAGCAGAAAGACTTTTAAAAAAACTTGGGTTATGGCAAAAAAAAGATCAATTCTCAAGAAAGTTATCAGGTGGAATGCAAAGAAGACTTATGGTTGCAAGAGCATTAATTCATAAACCAAAACTATTGATACTTGATGAGCCAACAGCTGGGGCAGATGTTGAGGTTAGACGTCTAATGTGGGACTACCTTAAACAATTAAATGAAAATGGTACTACTATCATTTTAACAACTCATTATTTAGAAGAAGCAGAAAATTTATGCAAAAATATTGCAATTATAGATGACGGGAAAATCTTAGAAAATTCAAGCATGAAAGATTTCTTAAGTCAGTTAAAAAACGAAAAATTTATTTTGTATACTGAATCAAAAATTTCAAAGGATGAGAAAATTTTAGGAAGTAATTTTAATGTAATAGATGACAACACAATCGAAGTGTCTATATCGTCAGACTCAGACATAAACTCATTAATTCAAGATCTTTCGGAAAAAGGCATTAAGGTAAAATCCTTGAAAAATAAAACAAATAGGCTTGAAGAATTATTCATGAGGTTGGTTGAAAAAAATGGAAAATAGTTTAAATATTCAAATTACTGCTTATAAAACCATTGTTAGAAAAGAGGTTCTTAGATTTTCAAGGATTTGGAAACAAACATTAATACCTCCAGTTATAACAAATATTTTATATTTTATAATTTTTGGAAATTTAATTGGTGAAAGAATAGGAGAAATTGATTCTTTTAGTTACACAGACTTTATTTTTCCAGGATTACTTCTTATGTCAGTAATTACACACTCATATACAAATACAGTATCATCACTTTACATATCTAAATACCATAGGTACATAGAAGAGTTATTGGTTTCACCTATTCAAAATTATACGATACTTGCTGGTTTTATTACTGGAGGAGTTATTAGAGGTCTTTCTGTTGGTGTAGTAGTAATACTTGCAGCTCAATTCTTTGTAACATTTACAGTGCATAATATAATATTAATGATGGTTGTAATTACTTTATCCTCAATTCTATTTTCTATGTGTGGATTTCTAAATGGTTTGTTTGCAAATGACTGGGATGACATAAATGTAATTCCAACATTTATAATGACTCCATTGACATATTTAGGCGGTATATTTTTTTCAATATCAATGCTGCCAGGTATTTGGCAAGAGATTGCTCTTATAAACCCAATACTATATTTAATTAATGCTTTAAGATTTTCAATGCTTGGTATAACTGATGTAAGTATCATGACAGCATTATTTATAATACTTTTATTTAATATCCTTCTTGCTTCACTTTGCTTATATTTTCTTAACATTGGTAAAGGTTTGAGGACATAATTATAATCATGAAAAAAGAAGATCAAATATTATATGAAATTTGGAATGAATTAAATTTAAGTTTGAAAACTAGCAATCACCCCTTTCATATTTTTTCTGTATCAACTATTAAAGATAATAAACCCGATGCAAGAAATGTTGTTTTAAGAAGTGTAGATAAAGAAATAAGAACTATTACTTTTCATACAGATAAAAGGTCTAAAAAAATAAAGCAAATAAATAATTCTCCAGACACATGCGCTCTTTTTTATGACCAGCAAAAAAAAATACAGTTGAGAATTTATGGAAAAATTTCAATTAATGATGATAGTTATAAAATTAAAGAACGATGGAATAAATCAAGAGATATGAGTAAATTATGTTATTTAAATAAAATTTCACCCGGAGATAAAATATCATCATCTAAAGAGTATTTGTATGACAAAGATGATCTTAATAATATCAATACAGGGATAAATAACTTTTCTATAATAGATATTAATATTGAGTCAATAGATTTTTTAAACTTGAACCACAAAGGTCATGAAAGAATAATTTTTAATTTTACTAAAGACAATGAAACTATTTTTAATTGGGTAGCCCCATAACATATAATTAATAATATACTATGAAAGCAATCGATAATATTTTAACAAGAAACTCCCCAATAAAATTAATTAAGCCATTTCCAGATCAAAAACAAATGGAAATTATATATAAAGCAGCTTTTAGGGCTCCTGACCATGCTTGGTTGAGGCCCTCAAGATTTATTCAAATATCAGGTGATGGTATAAATAAGCTCTCAGAAATTTTTTACAGTTATTGTAAAAATAATATTAAAAATATATCAGAAGAAAAATTGAAAAAATATAAGAACGCTCCATTTAGAGCACCAATGATTATAGTTCTTATTTCAAATATCACAGAACACCCTTCTGTTCCTGAGCATGAGCAAATGTTTTCTACAGCTGCTGCCGCTCAAAATATATTATTAGCTTTACATGCTTTAAATTTTGGAGGTATCTGGAGAACAGGTATTTTTGCCATGAACCCAGACATTGAGCGCGCATTAGGTTTAAATAAAAATCAGAAGATATTAGGATATCTTTATGTCGGAACACCTACCGGTAAGATTAAAAAAATTCCGTCTGTGGAAATTAAAAAATTTGTTACAAAATTGGATTAATTTAGTTATACCACCATTTTTTAGATATAAAACCTCTTAAAATCCAAAAAAATAAATATACTGATAGACCAAGCATAATAAGCTTCCCAACTTGCAGAAGTTTGTATTCATCCATTTGTCCTGATATTGATGCCAAAGCAAAAATACTTAAAAACATGAAGACAGTTAGCCATGCTGTTGCGAGCCAAAATAGTGCCTCTAGTATTGAATTTATTAAGTCTTTATCCATAAGTTTAGGATATCATGTTAAAATCAAGCAAACTATAAAGGAGTATTAATTATGTCGGATGAAATGTGCAAAAAAGATATAAGAGGCCTATTAAAAACTTTTGGTGTTATGGCTGATGAGGCAATTGTGGGCCATATAGCCAAAAACCCAAATGTAGATCTTCTGAATTTTAAAGTTACACTTGAAGATATAACTGATTATAAAGACCCAAATACGGAAAAACTTAGTCTTGAAATCACTAAAAGTATTAATTGTAAGTAATTTATTTAATTATATTTTTTAAAAAATTTAAAGTAATCTTCTGTATCTCTTCATCATGCATAAGGCCATGACCTTTTGATAGCTGTGTACCGTCATCAACAACCACAGATTTACTTAAAGGGTTTTTATTAATAAATTGGCCGCAGTTACCTTTTAAAGAATCAAGTTGGAACCATGGATCATATTTTGCAACAAGAGATAAAACTGGCTCGTTATATGGTGTATTTAGGCCCATGTATTCTAACCACCCGGCATTACATGTCCACCCTTCTATAATTCTTCCACTGATACTTGAGCTTATATTTTTTGGTGTATATGTAGCAGTTGTTATACCGCCTTCACTAAGACCTACCAAAAAGATATTATTATTATCAGTCCAACTTAATTTTTTAGCGTTAATAACTGCATTTTCTGCATCAATTTGTCTAATTTTTAATACGCTTCTATACATCCCACCTTTTGGTATAGCTGTGTCGCATGATTGAGCGTATTTTTTTCTAGCCATACTTGGCGGCGCGATTACAGCAAAACCATTTTTTGCATAAAAATCTATTCTTTTAGCGGTACCCGACCAATGGCCAGCGCAACCATGTAAATAAATTATAGTTTTGAATTTTTTATCTAAAAAAGGCTTATTAGTATTTAGATTTTTCATTAAGCTTCTATAAATTTCACCATTTTCAAGAGGTATTCTTACTAAAGCATTCATCCATGGCAATATAACTTCATTTTTATCACCAAAGTGTTTTTCGTTCATGTTGATTTTGTCAGTAAAAACTTTAGATGAGTTATGAAAATCAGAGCTAAAGTCATTGTAATAATCTTCTGTAAAGTTATTTAAGTAATCATCTGCATAGACGATTGTAGAAAAAAAGATTATAGAGTGAAGTAAAAAAATAAATCTATTCATTAATATATATTAAATAATTAAAGTCTTTGTGTATACTGTTTTTATGTCACCAGAAAAATACCCAGATTTAAATTCGGACAAAGAAATATTAATGTGGAATACACATCTTAAGAAGCAAAATATTTTCCCTATTGAGCTATTATTAGAAAAAAATAATAAGAATTTTGATAATTTAAAAAAAATTTTCAATACACTGAGTCTAGACAGGGTCCACCCTAAGGATTTTATTAAAATTTATTTAGAAGCAAAAGCTGAAAATGATATAAAATATTTCATTTTAAAAATGACTAATCTTTTTGTTATACACAAAGTAAATAAGTCGTTAAGCGAAGGTCAATCTATAAAATCTGCTAGGACACAAACTGTTGCAAGAATATTATGTCTCTCATTTGGTGACCCAAAAAAAACTGATAGTCAAAATTTTAAAGAATTAAAAAAAATAGTTAGAGAATGTACAAAAGAAATTCGTGTTTAATTTTTTTTTAAGCATAATTTTATAATTAACTATAGTAT
>CAJXAV010000029.1 GCA_913050095.1 uncultured Gammaproteobacteria bacterium | reverse complement strand
TGAGAAATCTTAAAAATATTAGAATATGTGTAATCGGAATGGGATATGTTGGACTCCCTCTTGCAGTCGAATTTTCAAAAAAATATCCTACTATAGGATATGATATTAATATTTCTAGAATTAAAGAGCTCAATGAAGGTTTTGAAAGAACAAATGAAATTACCTCGTCTGAATTAAATGAGAGACTGCAAAATGGTCTAACTGTTACAGATAACAAAAATTTATTAGCTGATTACAATATATACATTATAACTGTTCCTACTCCAGTTACAAATAATAAAGAACCAAATTTAGAATTTCTTAAACAAGCATCTATTACAGTTTCTAAATTTTTAAATAAGGGCGACATTGTCATTTATGAAAGTACTGTATACCCTGGCTGTACAGAAGAAATTTGTGTTCCAATTTTAGAGTTAAATAGTGGTCTAGAATATAACAAGGAATTTTTTTGTGGCTATTCACCTGAAAGAATAAATCCAGGAGATAAAATAAACACTCTTACCAAAATTATAAAAGTTACCTCAGGTTCAAATAAGGAAACTTCAGTTACAGTAGATAATTTATATAAATCAATAATTGATGCAGGAACTCATTTAGCAAGCTCAATTAAAGTGGCAGAAGCATCAAAAGCTATAGAGAATGCTCAGCGTGATTTAAATATTTCATTTATGAATGAACTAGCATTAATATTTGATTTAATGGGAGTTGACACTAATGATGTGATTGATGCTGCATCTACTAAATGGAATTTTTTAAACTTTAGACCTGGTATTGTAGGAGGACATTGTATAAGTGTAGATCCATATTATTTAGTATATAAGGCTAAAACTTTCGGTTATAACCCAGAAGTTATATTATCAGGAAGAAAGATAAACGACAGAATGGGAACTTTTATAGCAGAAAAAGTTATAAAGCTTTTAAAAAATAATTCAATTATAATAAAAAAGTCTAAGGCTTTAATTCTAGGAATCACTTTTAAAGAGAATATGCCAGATATAAGGAATTCCAAAGTTAATGATATAGTGGATTGTTTACATGGTCAAGGTGTTCAGGTTGATGTTTATGACCCCCATGCTAATTTTAATGATGTTAAATCACAACTTGATATTACATTGATATCTAAATTTGACATTTATGATTCAATTATTGTAGCTGTTGCTCATGATGAATTTAAAACTTTAGATTTTAATAAATTAAAAAAAGATAATCAATCTATCATTTATGATGTCAAGGGATTATTAGATAAATCTTTGATTAATGGTAGGCTATAAATATAAAAAATGAAAATATTAGGTATACATGATGGTCACAATTCAGGAGCATCAATTTTAGTTAACGGAGAAATAATATGCTCTATATCTGAAGAAAGATTATCAAGAAAAAAAAATGACTTAGGTTATCCCAAGAAATCTATTGATGAGGTTTTAAAGATAGCTGATATTGACCCTCAAAGTTTAGACTCTATATCATTCTCTACTAATTTTATGCATACTGAAGACCATCTTCAAAATATTTCTGGATGGTATAGTGTTGGAATTGAGGAGCAAAGAAGAGATAGCTTGAAAGATAAAGCTTATCTAAATACATTGTTTGAGAGTAGAAGAAAAGATAGAATAAAAGATGTTGTAGATCATTTGGGAGTTTCAACAAATAAAATTAAGTTTCACGAACACCATCTATGTCATGCTGCTGCAGCTTACTATGGTTCCCATTTTACTTTTGATGATAAAATACTTGTACTTACTGCTGATGGAGCAGGAGATGGACTGTGCTCAACTGTTTCGATTGGTCATAAGGGAAAACTATCTCGAATTGCATCAACTAATAGGTCGGCCTCTGTAGGAAAAATTTATTCAAGAGTCACATACTTGCTTGGTTTAAAACCCTGGGAACATGAATATAAAGTTATGGGCCTTGCCCCTTATGGAGACAAGGAGAGATCTGAAAAGTTAATTACTGTTTTTAAAGACCTGGTCTCATTAAATAAGACAAATAAACTTGAGTTTAGCATTAAAAGTGAGGTAGAGACTAATTATTGCTATAAATATTTAAGAGATAAATTAGAAAGAGCAAGATTTGATGAAATTTCTAGGGCTATACAGACATACACAGAAGATATTATGTATGAATGGGTGGAAAGCTGTATAAAAGAGACTGGAATTACTAAAATTGCATGTGGTGGAGGTGTATTTATGAATGTTAAAGCAAATCAAAAGATTTCAGAAATAAAGCAACTTAAAGATATTTTTATTTTTCCAAGCTGTGGAGATGAATCTTTATCTTTAGGTGCATGCTGGCAAGAATATTATACTAAGAATAACATCAAAGTAGAATTAGATAATATCTACCTAGGTGGAGAATTTACCAACACCCAAATTGAAAAAGCTATACAGTCTTTTAAATTTAAATCTAAAGTAGAGGTTCAAAAATATGAGAAAATAGAATTGGAAGTTGCTAAAAAGTTAGCACAGAATAATATTGTAGCTAGATTTTCAGGAAAGATGGAATGGGGAGCAAGAGCTCTCGGTAATAGAAGTATTATATCTAATCCATCATCATGGCAAAATGTTGAAAAAATTAACAGCATGATTAAAATGAGAGACTTTTGGATGCCTTTTGCACCTTCAATTATTTCAGAAAAACAAGACCTTTATTTAAAAAATAAAAAAAATCTCAACTCATCATATATGATGATGGCTTTTGACACAGAAGCAATAGCCCATGACAATATTGCAGCTGCAGTACATCCAAGAGATAGATCAGCAAGAGCTCAAATAGTAACAAAAAAACAAAATCCCAAGTATCACGAATTAATCAAGAATTTTGATGATATTACAGGAATACCTGCAGTTCTTAATACTTCATTTAATCTTCATGGCTTCCCCCTTGTCTATAAGCCAATAGACGCTCTAAACGTATTCAATAAAAGTGGCTTAAATTTTTTAGCCATTGGAAATTTTCTTATTTCAAAATCATAATTTTTCAATAATTGATAAAGAATAAAATTTTATTTATAGCACCTTCTAATTCATCACACTCTTTTAAATGGATTAATTATATGAATAATAATTCAAATTATATAATATCATGGGTTAGCTTCTATAAAAAAACAATAAGTAACGACATACCTAGTTCGATTGAATATATTGAAATGGATTATAAAAATCCTTTTTTAGCATTTAGAAACCTAAAGAAGCTCCTTATAAAATCACAATTCAAAATAGTCCACCTACATTATATTGGAAAATTCTCATATCTATTATTGTTTTTAAAAATTAATAAACTAATAGTTTCGCCTTGGGGAAGTGATATAAAATTGATAAAAAACTTTTCTATTAAACAAATTATTGTAAAAAGAATTTTAAATAAATCATCTCTTATAACAGTTGATGCTGAGTTCATGAAAGATAAAATCTATAAGTTAATTAGTAGAGAGAAAATTATTAGAAGGATTAACTTTGGAACAGACTCTAAGTTATTTCATTTTCATAGTAGAGATAAATTTTCAAATACACTTAAAATAATTTCATTAAGAAATTTGGAAAAGATTTATTCTTTAGAGACCTTAATAAAGGCTGCAAAGATATTAAATGTCAATAAATCTTTTGAATTTAAAATAGATATATTCGGCGAAGGATCTCAGAAAAATTATTTGAAATCCATGATAGAATCAATGAATTTAAACTCATTTATAAATTTAAAAGGAAGATTTATCTATGAAGATTTACCTAATATTCTAAGTAATTATAATCTCTATGTTTCAACCTCAACTTCAGATGCTGGAATAGCTGCATCTACCTCTGAGGCAATGTCGACAGGCCTTATACCTATAATTGCAAACAACTCTGAAAATGATTTTTGGATTTCTAATAACTCAGGGTTATTATTTGAGACTAGCTCTGAAGAAGATCTTGCAGCTAAAATTTTGGAGTTTTACTTTTTATCCAGTAAGATAAAACGGGAAATGAGCATAAATGCTAGAAATAAAATTTTAAATTATAACTCGTATGAAAATGAAATGAATAAAATGCTCGTATTATATAATGAAACTTTATAATGAAAAAGATTCAAATTGTTGCGATTACAGATATAGAACACAGTTCACCAAGAATTCCTAATCTACTCTATTATCTTGATAAAGATAAATATGAATTATTTTTAGTTGGAGCTAATTTTGCGGAATATCTGACTAAAGAAGACTTGCCTCCAGATTTTTTCGAGAGAATAAAAACTTCATTTTTTAGAAGAAAAATAAATATTTTTTCGTCTTTAAAAAGAAATATTGAAAATTCAAATATAATAAGTGATAAAGGAAAAAAATCTACTATATACTTATATTTTAGAAAAATGCTTATAAATTTTTTATTGTCTATAAACTTTCCGGATCAATATATATTTACAGTAAATAAATATTTAAAAAACTTTAATAGTTTAAGACTTAAGGGAGATGTCTTGTTGTTAAGTAGTTCCCCTTATCCTACATCACATATTGCAGCTTACAAAATAAAATCAAATTCTAAACTTGATATTAAATGGATTGCTGATTATAGAGATCTATGGTCGTTAAATTCAAATTATTCATTTAATTCATTAAGATTATTTTTTGAAAAAAAATACGAGAAAAAAATCTTACAACTTGCTGATAGAGTTGTAACTGTATCTGATCCCTGGGCAATCAAACAAGGTGAGCTTTTATCTAGAAAGATAGATGTTATTCCCAATGGATATACTATTCCGTCAGAGTCATATAACTTAAAAACTAATTCAAATTTACCTCTATTAAAAAAACAAAAGATTTATATTCTCTATGTAGGAGCTATTTATTTCAGCTCTCAAGATGTATCTATGTTTTTTAATTCTCTTAAGAATATAGACATGGATAATATTGAGATACACTTTATAGGAAGACACTCATATGAACTAGATCTTTTAATTAAACAGAATAAATTAGAAAACAATGTTAAGCAAATCGGAAAGCTTTCTCGAGCTGAATCTCAAAAACTCCAAAAACTGTATGATTATTTACTATTTTTTGATTTAAAGGATGATGATGGATGGGTTCTTCTCAAGTTTTATGAGTATATAGGGGCGAATAAACCAATAATATGTATTGGTGGAGCTAACAAAACAGCTCATAAAAAAATTATGCATAAATTAAGTAGAGGGAAAATATTGTTAAATGAAGAGCAAATAATTGATTTTTTTAAATCAGTTCAAAAGCTTAGTAATGAAAAGATAAATTTAGAAGACTCCTTTGCTTACTCATACAAAACCCAATCAAAAAAAATGGAAAATTTAATTGACTCAATATATAATAACTAATGAAAGTGTGGATTGTAACAATTGGGGAGCCAATAATAAATAATAAAAATGATTTAAGGATTCATAGGCATGGATTGCTTGCAAATTATATTTCCACTAATTCATCTAATGAAGTTGTTTGGTGGACATCACTATTTAATCATTTTACAAAAGAATTTGAGTTTCAAGAGGAAAGAGATTACTCTCCAAACCCTAACTTGACTGTTAAGTTAATTAAGGGATGTGGTTATAAAAATAATGTTTCAATTTCTAGAATTCGTGATCATTATATTATTAAGAAAAAATTCTCTCGAAAAATAAATAATGAAAAAAATAAACCTGACATAATTATATGTTCTTTTCCAACTCTAGGCCTTTGTGAGGAATCAATAAGGTTTGGAAAGGCTAATAACATCCCTGTTCTTATTGATTATAGAGACCTATGGCCTGAAGCTTTCCAGGATTTATTCCCAAAAAAATTATCTTTTTTCTCAAGACCTCTATTAGCTCCATTATTCTACATTACAAATAAGATGTTCAATAGTGCGGATGGTATAATAGGAATAACAGAGAATTTTTTACAAATCGCATTAGATAAGATTAAAAGAAAAAAAAATGACTTTGACGCTCAATTTCCTCATACCTATAATAAATTAGAGTTATCTGAACATCAGTTGAATAAATCAATTAATTTTTGGAAAGAAAAATCCATAAAATATAATTCTGATGATATTAATATATGTTTTTTTGGAACACTTGGATATCAATTTGATTTGGAGACTGTAATCAAAGGATTCAATAAGATATATGATATGAAATTGAAATTAATTATATGTGGTTCAGGACATAATAAAGAAAAACTTATTAAGCTCTCCAATGGGAATAAGAATATAATTTTTCCTGGTTATATGAATGGGGAGCAAATAAAGGCCTTATTGTCTATTAGTCATATTGGATTATGTCCTTATTTGCCAAAAAAAATGTTTATAGAAGCTATACCTGGAAAAATAATAGAGTATATGTCTGAAGGTCTATATCTTCTTAGCACCCTCAAAGGAGGAGTTGTGGGTAACTTAATAGAACAAAATAATTTTGGAGCTAATTATAATGCATTTGATGAAGATTCATTTATTAGAAGTTTATCGGTACTTTATAAAAAAATCAGAAAAGGTCAAAATAATAAACTTAAAATTGAAGAATATTATCAAGAGTTTTTTGATCAAAAAACTGTTTTTAAAAAATATTTAAGTCACATAGAGAAAAGTGTTACTATACATGCGAAATAAATTATATAAACTGATAAGAAAGTATATATCTAAAACACCTATATTTTGGAGGTATAGACACTTCCTTCAGCCTGAAGTTTGGAAAAGTTATAAAAATGACAGCATTAATTTGAGAAGGTTGTACTATAATGAATTACTGGACCAATATCACCTTAATTCTGTTTTTGAATTCGGATGTGCTAGTGGTCCAAATTTTTTGTCCATTATTAGCCATAAAAAAAACATATTTTTTTTTGGTTATGATATCAGCAAGAAAGCAATAAAGTCTATTAGTTATAATAATAACGATAAAAGACTTCAATTTACCTCTTTCATAAATAAAATAAAGATTGAAAAATATCTAAAAATTAATGCTTTAGACTCTTTTGATTTATCAATATTTGACAGAGTGTTTTATATGCTATCAGAGAAAGATATAAAAGTATTTCTAAAAAATTTCTCTTGTTATTTAAATTATGTTGTAATTGATGACTTCCATTCTGATGATCCTAAATGGGATGCTGAAAAATATATTTACTCTAAAAATTACATAAAAATATTTAAGGAATTTGGCTTTAAATTACTTAAAATTAAAGAGTCTAAAATACATTCATCAACTGCTCAGAAATATGCTAAAATATTAATTTTTAAAAAAAGAATATTATGATTGAAAAAATCGTTTCAGTTCTAAATCTTGAAAAAGAAAAGTCAAATTCATGCTAAGAAAAATTATTTCGTATGTGAACTTATCTAGATCTAAGATAGAATACTTTTCATATCTGACATTAGAGAAGATAATTATGCTAATTTTTCATTTCTATTTTATTAGATCTATAAATGAAACTTTTTATGGCTTATATAGCCAAATAAATCTAATATCGTCTTATTCTGCAAATATTCTTTTATTTGGCCTATCACTCCCATTATTGGTTTCTTCAATCAATAAAGGTAAGCTAGTTGATGAAGTTCATACTTTTAAAAATGTATCATTCTTATTATATATAATTTTATTATTTATAGTACTTCTTTTTTCAAATTCTTTTGCTACCATATTTTTCGGTTCTGAAAACTTTAGTAGCTATGTTTTTATATTCCTAATTGTATTATTCACTGATTTTTACTCTGAATATTATATTCTTTTTAACAGGATTAAGAATAAGCTTAAAAATCATTCAATATTTATTCTTACTCGAACATTTTTAAGAATCTCTTCCTTAATATTAATTTACTATATTTTAAATGACTTTTTTATAGCTTTTATTATTTCATCCTTTATATACTTAATAACTAGTTTAAGTTTTGGATATAATAGAATAGGATTTTTTAAATCTAATTATTTTAAGGAGGTGAATTATCCAAATCTTTTTAAGATATTTAAAAAAGCAATAGGGTTTTACTTTTTTGTTTTAACATCAGGGGTAACACATATAATTATAAGCATATACATTGTAAATCAATTAGATATTAAAGTTTTAGGAATTTATAGCTTTAATTTTTTACTGGCTTCAATTCCATCTACTATTATCTCTTATATTGTATTCTATTCACTTCCAGATTTTATATTGAAACAATCTAAAAACCTTAAGTCAAACATTAGGAAGGATCTGATACTAGGTATATTCGTATTTGTAATTTTTTTCGTATTTGCAATAATTTTTTATGATTTTATTATTGATAATTTAGGGGACCCCTTTTATTCTGATTTAAAAATATTTATCATTTTTTTTAGTATAAATTTAATATTGCTAGTAAACAATTTTTTGCAAATTCCACACTTATCAAAAAATAATACTTTAAGATTAACATTGGTTAATTTGTTATCTAATGTGCTTGTCATTTTTTACCTTTCATCAATAAACACTATAACCCTGTTAACAATTATCTATTCATTAATAATTCCATCTCTAACAATGTTTTTATATTTGTTTTCTATTAAGTTTATCATGAAATAATATAATTTAAAGTTTTATTTTTGTTATAATAATTAATGCCAATAGTTATTTAAATCAATGTATAAAAATCTCAATTTATTATTTAAAAAAATAATATCACCATTCAGTGGTCTTGGACTTGGTAGAAAATACCCTATTCTTTGGAGAGTTTATGAAGCCATTTGGAAAATATCAGTGGGGAGTAAAGTTTTTTATCATGATATCAATGGATACAAGATCACAATAGATCCAAATGATAAAACTTTTGTTTTAAAAAATCTAATTTCATATTCAATGTCCAATGAATATGAACCGGACACTTGTTCAATAATAAAGCAACATTTAAAAACTGGAGATAATGTTTTAGATATAGGAGCTAATATTGGTGTTATGTCTATTTTATGTAGTAAAATTGTCGGTAGCGAAGGAGCTGTATATTCTTTTGAGCCAACAAAAGAAAATTTTAAATACTTGTGTGAGAATAAGTTTCTAAATAATGCAGTTAATTTACATCCCTATAATCTTGCAGCTTGGGAAAAAA
The DNA here is from genome assembly GCA_913050095.1 of uncultured Gammaproteobacteria bacterium. Lineage (GTDB taxonomy): Bacteria > Pseudomonadota > Gammaproteobacteria > Poriferisulfidales. Next base: position 1,955 of record CAJXAV010000029.1, on the reverse strand, counting down.
ATGAAATTGTTAGGATGCCTAAAAATTCACTTCAACTTGAAAATGTTCAATGGTGTAATGGGGTTAATTTATCTGATTTTTTAGACAGTATAGGTGTAAATAAAGTTGACTTTATTAAAATGGATATAGATGGAGCAGAACCTTGGGCAATGATTGGATTAGAAAGAATAATTGAGAAAAATCCTAATTTAAAAATGATTTGTGAATTCTATCCAAAATATATCAACTCTGCTGATGGAGATCCTGAATTTTTCAAAAATAAATTATTAAAATATTTCAATGTAGAAATTATTGATGGCGATTATGGAGATGGATACTGGAATTATTTATGTCTTCCAAAAAAATAAAACAATGAGAGTCCCTTTTTTCAACTATCAGCATATTTTTAAGTCAAGAGAAGATAAATTATTGGAAATAATTAAAGATGTTGGAAACAGAGGAGCTTTTATTCTTCAGAAGGATCTTGAAGAATTTGAAAAAAATTTAGCAGAGTATATTGGAGTAAAATATGCAGTTGGTGTTGCCAACGGAACTGATGCTATATGGTTAGCTTTATTAGCTGCCGGAATTGGAAGAGGAGATGAGGTTATTTTTGCTTCTCATACATATATTGCGACAGCTAACGCTATAAAGTTTGTAGGAGCTATTCCTATTCCAGCTGATTGTAGAGATGATCATATGATTGATCCTCAATCTGTACAATCTTTAATTTCAAACAAAACTAAAGCAATTTTACCCACCCAATTAAATGGAAGATGCTGTGATATGGAATCTCTAATAAAAATTGCAAATGATAATAATTTAATTATTATTGAAGATGCTGCTCAAGGTCTAGGAGCAAAATTTAAAGGTTCAGGGATTGGAACTTTTGATAAAGGAGCAACAATAAGTTTTTATCCAGCAAAAAATTTAGGATCTCTAGGAGATGGGGGAGCATTTGTAACAAATGATAAAGAAATGTTTAAAAAAGTAAACATTCTAAGAGATCATGGAAGAGATGAAAATGGAATTTTTGTAGAGTGGGGATTTAACTCTCGTCTGGATAATCTTCAAGCAGCTATTTTAAACTATAAGTTATCATATTATGATGAGGAAGTTAAAAGAAGAAGAGAAATAGCAGGCATTTATCAAAAAGAGCTTGGTAATTTGAAAGAAATCCATCTTCCTCCAGGTCCAGATTCAGATCAAAACTATTTTGATGTTTTTCAAAATTATGAAATCGAAGCTGAGAGAAGAGATTTGCTAAAAAAATATTTAAGTGAAAATGGTATAGGAACAATTATTCAGTGGAATGGGCAACCAGTTCATTCTATAGTTGCTCTAGGTTTTAAGGGTTCAGGTTTGCCGTATACCGAAGAAATGTATAAAAAGTGCTTGATGTTGCCAATGAACACCTCTTTAAGTAATCAAGAAGTTAAATACGTATGTAACAAAATTAAAAACTTCTATGAATAAGTTCAAAGATCTTAATAATATTGAAAGTTTTACTCACTTTACAGATGTAAATATCTCAGATTTAAAAAAGGATATTCTTCTTAAAATGCTATTCAAAATGATTTTGATTAGAAAGGCTGAGGAAAGAATATCTGAAAATATTGAAAATGGCACAATAAAATGTCCATGTCACCTTGCAATTGGGCAAGAGGCAATAGCTGTAGCTGCTGCACTTTCAATGATAAAAGACGACAAAGCCTTTGGCGCTCATAGATCACATGCTCACTTTTTAGCTCTAAATGATGATACTTTCTCTCTTTTTGCAGAGGTTCTCGGAAGAGTAGATGGTTGTTCAAAGGGAATGGGAGGGTCAATGCATATTATTGATAAGAGTAATGGTTTTTATGGTTCAGTTCCTATAGTTGGAGCAACCATACCTATGGCTACCGGCGCTGGACTATCAATATCATTAAAAGAATCTAAGAACCTCTCAATTAGTTATTTTGGAGATGGCGCTTGTG
>CAJXAV010000028.1 GCA_913050095.1 uncultured Gammaproteobacteria bacterium | reverse complement strand
ACATTTATTTTCTCAGACATTTTACTTCCTTATAATAAAATTATTAACCTATGCATTATTTTATTCTCAAGTTTGAGTATAAGATAAAATATAAGACAAATTTAGCAAATTTTTATATATATATAAACTATTCATAATTAATATTTATTTTTAACTAATAATAATATTAAAAAATAACTATAAATATATGATCTAACTTAAAATTTATACTGTAAACATGTGGTGCCCAGGGCCGGAGTCGAACCGGCACGGTATTTCTACCGAGGGATTTTAAGTCCCTTGCGTCTACCAATTTCGCCACCTGGGCTATCCTGCGGACATTATAAACATTTTCACAAACTAGTATAGTAAGTAAATGTGTTTTAGCTTATAAATATCCAATAGTATATGCAAAATATAAGTAAATTATTATATACCGAATTAGAGATATATAATTAATTAATTAAAGTATTAGTATAAGTTTAAGAGTGGTCACATTTTAATTACATGGAGTAATAATATGTTTGACAAAATTAGTATACCTTATGATTCAGTAATGCTTTTCAATATTGTAAAATTAAAGAAAAATGTAACAATAGAAGATGTAGAAGGATTAATCGGCGAGATGTGTTTTGTTGTTAAAAATAACTACCCCGGATTTAAAGCAGGTCAAGTTTTCAAATATTCTGGTTTTATAAGTGACGAAGGAAGTGTTGGTGACTATGGCGAAGAAGGAAATCATATAGCTATAGTTACATATTGGGACTCTTTTAAAGAACACGAAAAAAGCCATTCTCATGAGACTTTTAAAAAGTTATTTAGTAATTTAGTTGAGTTTTGCGACGAAGCTAAAGAACTTGGCTACGAACTATTGTGGCAAGGCGAACAAGAGCCAGAAAATATATATAAGGCCACTGTGTAATTAATTATTTAGCTGGTAATATTTTTTTTATTGCCAGCTAATTACTTTTTGTAATTACTGTGTGATTCTACTATAAGTTTTTTAGCTTCCTCAAGATCGTACCATTTATCAATCTCAACAAATTTATTTTCAAGATCTTTATAAATTTGAAAGAAATGTTCAATTTCTAATAACACATGCTTTCTAATATCTTTAAGAGATCTTCTTTCGTTAAATCGTGGATCATCTACTGGCACAGCTAATATTTTTTCATCTTGGCCTTTATCATCAGTCATCTTCAAATAACCAACTGGTCGAGCATTTAAAACAGCCCCTGTAATAATTGGTTCGCCTGTCAAAACAACTGCATCAAGAGGATCTCCATCACCTCCTAATGTTTGAGGTATAAAACCATAGCATCCTGGATAATGAACAGAGCTATATAACACTCTATCAAGCTGAAATATATCGTGTTCTGAATTATATTCATATTTATTATTACTTCCTTGGGGAACTTCAATAATAATATTAAATTCATTAGGTGAATTTTTTCCAATTGGATAATCATATAAGTTTCGCATAATGTTTACCTATTTTGTTTAATGGAGGCTGAGGTCGGAATTGAACCGGCGTAAACGGTTTTGCAGACCGCAGCATAACCACTCTGCCACTCAGCCACTATCAAATATTTATGGAGCGGGAAACGAGGCTCGAACTCGCTACCTCAACCTTGGCAAGGTTGCGCTCTACCAGATGAGCTATTCCCGCACATAAATCTATGACTTAATAACATCTTTTAAATATATTATCATAGAAACTAAAGATAGAAAGGCTGCTATATAAATCCCATACAAGCCAATCATATATGTGCTAATTGTAAATACAGTTCCATTAAAAAGCAAAAAACCAATAGATAACATTTGAAACAATGTTTTAAACTTTCCATATTTATTTACATCTAAAGGTTTACTAAAGCTTTCAAGTAGCACCCATTCTCTTAGAGCAGATACTATCATCTCTCTAAGAACAATAATACATATTGGTATAAAAATTATTAAATTATTATTCTCATTTAAGATAAGCAATAAAGAAGTTATAACTAATAATTTATCAGCTACTGGATCCAAAAATTTCCCAAGCTTTGAAACTTGATTCATTTTTCTTGCTAAATAACCGTCAAGATAATCAGAAATTGCGGCAATAATAAAGACAAACGTAACATAATATTTTGGCCCATCAGAATGTAAAAAAAATAATAATGCCATGATCGGAATTAAAATTATTCTTACGCTAGTTATTGTGTTTGCAATATTCATTTTTAATTATTGTGAAACCTACAGTATATAGCTTCTGCTAAAGTTTTGTTAATTCCAGGGATTTTTTTTATTTCATCTTCTCCTGCATTGATTAAACCTTGAAGCCCACCAAAATGTTTTAATAATATTTGCTTTCTCTTTGGCCCCAAACCTGGTATTTCTTCAAGGGGCGACTTAAATCTATTTTTATCTCTTTTTTTTCTATGCCCAGTAATTGCAAATCTGTGAGCCTCATCTCTAATCTGCTGAATAAGATGAGATGCAAGTGAGTTTTTTTCTAAATTTATTTTGCTTTTACCTGAGTCAAATATTATTGTTTCATCACCTGCTTTTCTAGCTTTGCCTTTTGAGACACCAATAATATTCACTGTGGAAATTTGTAAATCCTCCATAACTTTTAAAGCTATATTAACTTGTCCTAAACCGCCGTCAATAAAACATATGTCAGGTAATGATAAGTCGCTTTTTTTTAATCGTGAAAAATGTCTAGTAAGCGCCTCTTTCATTGCAATGTAATCATCGCCAATTTTTGTACTTTTAATATTAAATTTTCTATAATCTTTTTTTTGTGGGCCTTCTATTGAAAAAGATACACATGATGCTACCGTCTCTTCTCCAAAAGTATGACTTACGTCAAAACATTCAAGTTTTTTAGGAACCTCACTTAAATTAAAAACATTCTGCAATGCTTGAAATCTATTGAACATATTTTTCTTGCTAAGAATTTTTGTATCAATCGATGATAAAGTATTTTTTTCTGCAATCTCCACCCATTTTTGTCTCAAACCTCTCACATTATTTGTAATAGTTACTTTTGATTCTTTCTTTTTTGATAAAATAAACTCTAGAATCTTTTTGTCTTTAGTAATTTTATTTAAAATGATTTCCTTTGGTATTTGCTTTGACATATAATATTGACCAATAAATATGCTAATTAATGTACTTTCATTTATTGTTTCATCTATGTCTGGAAAAAAAGTTTCGTTACCAAAATTTACTCCATTCCTAATATTAAAAACTTGAATGCAGGCAGTTGCTGACTTAATAAATACTGATATGACGTCTACATCGCCCTTTTCACCACTAACTATACTTTGCTCACACGTATGTCTTAATGCCTCGATTTGATCTCTATAATTAGCAGCAACTTCATACTTCAAACTATTTGAAGCATTTTCCATTTTTTTTATCAATGCCTCAATAATTTCATTATTTTTACCATCTAGAAATTTCATTGACATATTTATATCAACTACATAATCACTTTTATCTATTAATTTTACACATGGAGCCGAGCATCTTTCAATTTGATATTGAAGACATGGTCTTGATCTATTATTGAAAAAAGAATCACTACACTGCCTTACTTTAAAAAGTTTTTGCAATGTGTTTAATGCTTCTCTTACGGCATATACATTTGAATATGGACCAAAAAATTTTCCATTTTTTTTTCTTTTTCCTCTGTAAAAACTTAATCTTGGAAATTCATGTTGTGTATCAACATAGATATATGGGTAAGATTTATCATCTCTTAATAATATGTTGAATTTTGGTCTATATTTTTTAATTTGGATATTTTCTAAAAGAAGCGCATCAGCTTCTGACTTAGTAATTGTTACATCAAGTTTTCTAATTAAACTTATCATTCTTTTTATTCTAGTAGAATGATTGCCTTGTCTGAAATATGAAGATACTCTTTTTTTTAGATTCTTTGCTTTTCCAACATAAATAACAATATTATCCTCGTTATACATCTTGTAAACACCAGGATTTGATGTCATATTTTTTAAGCTGTGCTTAATATCTTTTATATCTATCAATTTAATACCTAAGTAATACTGAACCCCATGTAAAACCACTTCCAAATGCTTCTAATAATACTACTTGATCATTCTTTATTCTTCCATCTCTAACTGCCTGATCAAAAGCTAATGGGATTGATGCCGCTGAAGTGTTTGCATGATCATCAACCGTTACAACAACTTGGTCCAATGACATTGATAATTTTTTTGCTGCAGCTTTAATGATTCTTAAATTTGCTTGGTGTGGAACCAACCAATCTATGTCGTTTTTCTTCATATTATTTTTTTCTAATGTTTCATCAACTAATTTACTTAAAGTATTTACTGCTACTTTGAAAACCTCATTTCCTTTCATTCTAATATGATCATCTTTCACATCTAGTAAATTATTATATTGCCCATCAGCATGAATATGAGTAGAAATTATACCCTCTTCTGAATTAGCAGATAAAATTAGTGCCCCTGCACCGTCGCCAAATAAAACACAAGTGGATCTATCGCTCCAATCTAATAAATTTGAATATTTTTCTGCCCCTATGATTAGTATATTTTTACATGAGCCGGTTTTGATAAAATTATCAGCGATGCTCATCGCGTATATAAAACCAGTGCATGCAGCCTGGACATCAAAAGCAGGTGCTTTAATATTTAAATTATTTTGTACTATGCAAGCAGTGCTTGGAAAAACCATATCAGGTGTTGTTGTAGCTACAATTATTAAATCTATATCAGAATTATTTATTTTTGCATTTTTAATAGCCTCAATTGAAGCTTTTGTAGCCATTGATGAAGTAGTTTCACTAGGCTCTGAAATATGTCTTTGCTTGATACCGGTTCTTTCAACTATCCAGTCATCTGTAGTATCAACGATCGACTCTAAATCTTTGTTTGTAAGAATTTTATTTGGTAGATAGCCGCCAGTTCCAATAATTTTAGAGTACATAATAATTAACCTAATATTTCTTTTAATTTTTTATCTATACAAGAAGGCACATCCTTTTTAAGCTCTTTTAAAGCAATTTGTAATGAGTTATGAAATGCAAAAGAGTCAGCACCTCCATGACTTTTTATTATTATGCCTTTAAGACCAAGTAAACTTGCGCCATTATAACCCCTGGGGTCTACTACTTTCTTGAAAGAATTAAGAACTTTCATTGAAGAAATACCAGCCATTTTTGTAAACATATTTTTTTTGAATTCATCCTTAAGTTTTGAAGATATAAATTTTGCAATCCCTTCACTTGTTTTTAAAGCAATATTCCCTACAAATCCATCACAGACAATCACATCAATATTACCACAAAATATATCATCACCCTCTACAAAGCCAACGTAATTTAATTTTTTATTTTGCAACAAATCATGAGCCTCTTTTACCTGTATATTTCCTTTAATATTTTCTTCGCCTACGTTTAGTAATCCTACGCTAGGATTAACTTTTTCATCCAATACCATTGATAAAACAGATCCCATAACTGCAAATTGATATAAATGTTCAGATTTACAATCAATATTTGCACCCAAGTCTAAAACATGAGTATGACCACTTAATGATGGAAGCATACTTTCTATTGCAGGTCTGTCTATCCCATCTAAAGTTCCCAAGATAAATCTTGAAATTGCCATTAGTGCGCCTGTGTTGCCTGCGCTAACGCATGCTTGAGCTTTTTTATCTTTGACAGATTGTATTGCCATGCTCATTGATGAATTTTTCTTATGTCGAAGTGCATGGGAAGGAGAATCTTCACTTAAAACTTCTTCTGATGTATGTATGATTTTAAGTCTCTCATTAACAACAGTTTTATCGAATATCCCTAGGTACCTAGAGATTTTTTCTTGATCGCCGTATACATCAATATTTACTTCATTATTATCTGAAAGAAAATCTTTTATAGAAGGCATTATTACCTTAGGGCCGCCATCACCTCCCATGGCATCAACAGCGATTCTAGTTTCTTTCATCATATTAATAAGGAAAAAAATTAAAAGATTTTAGCTATCTTCGTCATTAGAACTATCTTCAGATTTAGGTATAATCACCTGATTACCTTTGTAGAAACCATTTTTAGAAACATGATGTCTCATATGTGTTTCTCCAGAAGTAGGATCTTGAGAGAGTTTAGGTAGGTCAATATGGTCGTGAGATCTTCTCATGCCCCTTTTTGAACTAGTTTTTTTACTTTTTTGAACAGCCATAATAAGGTCCTTTATTAAAAAATTTACCCCAGTTTTTTAGAAATTTTGAAGATTATACAGGAAAAATGAATGAAAAAGAAAAAAATAATTCTTGGAAGCAGCTCAAAGTTTAGAAAATCACTATTAAGTACCATTAATATAGAGTTTTCTTGCATATCACCAAATATAGATGAGAAACAGCTCCCAAACGAGAAACCAAAAAATATGGCATTAAGACTAGCAATTGAAAAAGGTAAAAGAATAAGTCAAAATTATAAAGATTCTCTTGTAATAAGTTCGGACGCTTGTGCGGCATGCGAAGGAAAAATATTGGGGAAACCAATTACAGAAACGAAAGCTCAAGAGTATTTAAAATTTATATCAGAAAAAACCATTTTTTTTTACACAAGCATATGTTTGATGGATTCAAATACCATGAGTTATGATATTGATTTAGCAACATATGAAATTAAAATAAAAAAACTATCAGAAAAAGTAATAAATGATTATATAAATAAATATAAACCACTAAATTCATCAGCTGCTTTTAGATATGAAGTTGCAAAGGATATACTTGTTGATAGTTTTATTGATAAGGAAAATGATATTTCAGGACTTATAGGTCTCCCATTAATTAAATTAAAAAAAATGCTAGAGAAAAATAATATTATAACTGATTAAATATGTGCATCTAAAAAATCATCAAGTTCTTTAGGGATATCACACTGAATTCTTATATCTACTGTTTCCTTAATATTAATTTTGTACGAATGTAAAAAAATTCTATTTAAACCTTTTTTTTTATAAATTTTATTAATTTCACTATCTCCATACTTATTATCACATATTATTGGATGAGATAACATTGAGCATTGTTTTCTTATCTGGTGATATCTACCAGTAATAATTTCTACTTCAAGTAATGTTGTATTTTCAAAAAATTTAATCACTTTGAATTCTGAAATAGCAATTTTTTTTTTATTTTTTCTAAACAAATTAGTTTCATTTTTTTTTATTTTTTTATCCCAAATCCCTTTAACTAAACATATATATTTTTTTTGAATTTCATTATTTTTCATTTTTTTTTGGTAATATCTCAATGCTCTCAAATTTTTTGAAATCAAAATACATCCACTTGTGTCCTTATCAAGCCTATTTAGAAGATCTATTCTTTCGCAATCATTTTTAACAAGCCTAATTAAATCAATTAAACCATAACCTGCATTTGTGCCGGAATGTACTGCCAGTGAAGATGGTTTATTAAATACTATAATTTCATCATTTTCATATAAAATGTTTTTTATAGTTTTGTTTATCATTTCTTGAGATATCTTTGGTTCTATAGTTTCAGTAGATTTATAGGGTGGTATGCGGACAATATCTCCTATTTTTAACTTTGTGCTTGGTTTTACTCTCGAGCTATTTATTCTAACCTGACCTGTCCTAATTAGCTTATAAACATGGCTTTTTGGGATATTTTTAATTTCTGTGATCAAAAAGTTATCAATACGCTGATCTTCATTACCAGAGCCAATTTCTACTTTTTTTACCTTATTTTCAACTATCATTTTATTAATTCCGCAAAGATCGTCTATTTTTGATGTATTTTACTAAGACTGTTATACTATCAAAATGAAGTTGAATTATATATTAACAAATAACTTCAAATGAATTATGAGAACGCGAAGAATCGGGTTCTCTTAAATAAAATAACATTTAATCATAAAGCGTGATGAATATAATACTAAGAGAATTATTAAAAAAAATTATAAATTATTTAAGCTATAAAGTTAATTCAAGCTTAAGAAATTTCTATCATATTCATTATTGCTCATCAATTAGGAAAAATAATGAAGAGAATTTTAATAAATGGCACTCAACAAGAAGAATTGAGAGTCGCATCAGTAAATGGCCAGAAATTATACGATTTAGATATAGAGCACAAGTCTCGTAATCAAAATAAAGGTAATATATATAAAGCAGTTGTAACAAGAGTTGAGCCAAGTCTTGAAGCAGCTTTTGTTAATTTTGGTGCAGAAAGACACGGCTTCCTCCCTTTGAAAGAAATTTCCAAAGAGTACCTAAAAAATGAAACCTTCGACAAAAAAAGCAATATAAAAGATATGCTCGCTGAAGGTACAGAATTAATTGTTCAAATCGAAAGAATTGAAAGAGGAAATAAAGGTGCTGCCTTAACAACATTTATTAGCTTAGCTGGCAAATATTTAGTATTAATGCCTAACAATCCAAAAGCTGGAGGAGTTTCAAGAAGAATAGAAGGATCGGATAGAAAAGAAGTAAAAGATAATTTGGATAACTTAAAAAATATAAAAGATGGTGGAAATATTATTAGAACAGCAGGTGTTGGTAAAAGTCTTGAAGAGCTTCAATGGGACCAAGATTACTTATTAACACTTTGGAAAAATATTGTAGATTCGTCAAAAGAAAAAAAAGCACCGTTTCTTATTTACAGAGAAAGTAATATTATTATTAGAACTTTAAGAGATCATATGGATGATAGTATTGATGAAATTCTAGTTGATAATAATGAAGTGCATGAAATGGCTGAGGAATTTTTAAAGTTTTCTATGCCACAACAAATTAAAAAACTAAAATTTTATGAAGACAAAACTCCCCTTTTTAATAAATACCAAATAGAAAATCAGATTGAATCAGCATTTAGCAGAGAAGTTTCTCTACCATCAGGTGGGTCAATTGTGATTGATCATACAGAAGCTTTAATATCTATAGATATCAACTCGGCTAGATCAACAAAAGGAAGTGATATAGAAGAAACAGCTCTTAACACTAATTTAGAGGCAGCAGAAGAAATTGCGAGGCAATTAAGAATAAGAGATCTAGGCGGTCTCTTAGTGATAGATTTTATTGATATGTTGGCTATAAAAAATCAAAAAGCTGTAGAGGAAAAAATAAAAGAAGCTGTGAAGGTAGATAGAGCCAAAGTTCAGTTTGGAAAAATTTCAAGATTTGGATTGTTAGAACTATCTAGGCAAAGATTACGACCTTCCCTAAGAGACTCGTCAGAAGAAATATGTCATTTGTGTAATGGCATCGGGAGGATTAGGAATATTAAATCTATGTCACTGGCAATATTGAGATTAATTGAGGAAGAATCTTTAAAAGTAAACACAAGTAAAGTTATAGCAGATCTTCCAATTCAAATAGCAGCATACTTAATGAACGAAAAAAGAAATGAATTAAATAATATAAACGATAAAAATAAAGTTAATATTATAATTATACCTAATCCTGAGCTAGAAAGTCCAAAGTATAAATTAACAAGATATAGAGACGATAATGACGATACAAATAATAAATCTAGCTATGAGCTTATAGAAAAAAACAATGATCCTGTGTACGACTTCGAAGAAAAAAATAATAATAAAACCGAAGAACCTACTGTAAAAGGAATTAAACCATTAAAGCCAATTCCAATTAAAAAAACAAATATTATTATAATTTTTTTCAAAGCTATTAAAAACATTTTTTTTGGAAACACATCAAACAAACAAACATTTAAAAGAAGAAATAAAAATTATAATCCAAATTACAAAGGTAAAAAATTTAATAAAAATTATAGACCAAGAAATAGTAGGTACTCAAGAAATAAAAATTATAATAAAAAAGATTAATTTTTTATTTATTTGGTGAATTCTTTTAAAAAGTATTCTACTGCATTTTTAAAACTTGATTCTGGATTATTAAAACAATAAGATTCTAACCAAGACTGCGATAGATTATATTTTATATTTTTATTATGTAATTTTTTCTTTAAGATGTTATGCGATGATATAAAACCTGCTGTCCAACTCATATAAATTACTTTTTCTTCTATTGGTGTATTGTTAAATGTCTTGCACTTTGATAAACCAATTCCCCTAATAGAACTTTCTGAAAAAGTTAAGTTTGAATACACTAAAGATAATATTATTAAAATTTTTTTCATTTTTTTTATTGGCGCGCCCGGAGAGATTCGAACTCCCGACCCCTTGGTTCGTAGCCAAGTACTCTATCCAGCTGAGCTACGGGCGCAAAATTATCCACAACATTTTTTATTATATTTAACTAATCTCCAGTAATTATATGGCCATGGAACAATAAATCCTACGATTAAAACTGGAATTATTGAAGATAGTGATAAAATTAATGACCCTTCTAAAATAATGTCAGTAAAATTCATTGCTAATTCCATTGCTATCATACTTATAAGACTCATTCCTGTTGCCATTTTTAATGCGTCTTTAAAAGGCATATTCTTCAAAAGAATTATTGTTTCAAGAATTATGCTAGTTATAATGCCATTTATAATTGCAATAGGCATTATAATCATAATGGATTTAATATCTGTAAAGTATTGAAAATATAAAATTGTTCCAAAATCTCCCATGGAACAGCCTATTAAACAAATAAAAGTATTGTATGCCGAAGTCATCCATTTATCTTTTTTAAACCAAAAATTCATAATTTTATCCTGGGGGCCAATTAAACTTTCTTCCGCCTAATATATGTATATGAAGATGGAATACCTCTTGCCCAGCACCTTCGCCATTATTAATATTTATTCTGAAAGCTTCTGATATATTACAAATTGATACGATCTCTTTAATCTTTAAAAAGAGATGAGAAATTATTTCACTATCACTAGCATCACAATCATTTAAATTTATTATAGGTTTTTTAGGAATTAAAAGAATATGAGTTGGCGCCTGTGGATTTATATCATTTATTGCTATGCATAAATTATCTTCATAAATGATTTCTGCAGGAATTTCTCTATCTATTATTTTTTCAAACAAAGTTTTTTCTTTCATATGGCTTAATATATCATTCTCTAAAAAATTTTTCTAACTGTCTAAATTCATGACCGCACGATTTACATTTTTTTTCTAAATTATTTTCAGAGATTTCATGACCTCCTAAATTAATTTTATTTTTACTAGCATCTTCGAGCATTTTTTTTGTTGGAAAACCATAGACAATATCTATAATCATGTTTGATTTACACTTTGGGCAAGATTCCATTTATTTTATCCATAAAATTAAACTTATGGATGATATTAACAGAAATTATGGCGGAGAGAGAGGGATTCGAACCCTCGATACAGTTACCCGTATAACACCTTAGCAGGGTGCCGCTTTCGACCACTCAGCCACCTCTCC
>CAJXAV010000027.1 GCA_913050095.1 uncultured Gammaproteobacteria bacterium | reverse complement strand
TTAAATACACCATTAGCAATATCAAATTTATTAAAAATAAAATGTTCAAAAACACTTAAAAAAAGCGCCAATTTGCTTGGCTTGCTTAATAGAAAGCCTGAAGAATGGTTTGCTTTAAATAATAAATCCATAATGTCTAAAAATGATATAGAATTGCTAATTTTAGAGAGAGATAAGGCGCGAAAATTAAAGGATTTTGCAAAAGCTGATGAAATTAGAGAACAACTGGATCAAAATAATATATTATTAGAGGATATTGATGGGAAGACTATATGGCGAGTAAAAAAATGACAAATATATTTAAAGAAAGAAAAACAGTTGAGCAAGTAGAAGAAGGCTATGAGCTGGCTCCAAAATTTGACGAGAATGGCTTAATGCCAGTAGTTACAACTGACGTAAAAACAGGCGATGTTTTAATGCTTGGATATCAAAATGAAGAAGCAGTGAAATTAACTATACAAACTGGAGAGGCACATTATTGGAGCAGAAGTAGAAATTGTCTTTGGCACAAGGGCGCAACAAGTGGCTTGATACAAAAAGTTGTAGACATAAGAATTGACGATGACCAAGATGCAATTTGGTTAAAGGTAGAGTTACAAGGTTTAGAAGCAAGCTGCCATGTTGGTTATAAATCATGCTTTTATAGAAGCATACCAACAGGAAATGTAAAAGAAGAAATTAAATTAATATATCAAGAAGATAAAAAAACATTCGATCCAGAAGAAGTGTATGGGGATGCGCCAAACCCAACTAAACTATAATAATAATTATGGTTCATTTATATCAATCCTTACTATTAACAATTAAATCTGGTTACAAAGCAAAAATTGTTGAAGATAGTTTTGGAAACTCAGCATCTAATATTGGTCTAATATATAAATCAATTTTATTAGGCAATTGTTTTATTGAAAAAATAAAACTGGATTCAGATATAAATTCAGCCGCAGATTTACATGGTTCAAGATTTGGAATAATGCTGCCAAATTCTGTTCCAACTGCAATTGTTTTTTTTGCACTTCAAAAGCTGAGAATTGCAACTGCAATAATAAATTTTACATCAGGGCAAAAAAATATTTTATCTTCTGTAAAAAGTCTTAGTTACGTGATTACATCAAAGAAATTTATTGAAGAAACAAATATGCAAAATATTTCAACTGCTATTAATAAAGATTGTAAAATAATTTATTTGGAAGATATTAAGGATCACATAGATATAGTACAAAAATATAAAGCTCTAAAAAATTTTTTTGAATCACTATTATTTTCATCAAAATCTAAATACAACTCAAATCAAACAGCCGTTATACTTTTTACTTCTGGAACTGAAAGTGAGCCAAAAGCTGTTGGGCTAACACACAAAAATCTTTATACTAATAGGGAGCAAGTTTTAAAAGCATTAAAAATACGAAAAAACGATAAGTTTTTTACATGTTTGCCATTCTTTCATTCTTTTGGTCTAGGTATAGGAGTATTACTTCCAATACTTTCTGGTTGTAAAGTTTTTTTATATCCAACGCCACTTCATTTTGAAAAAATTCCCAATTTAATAAAAAATACAAAATCAACAGTATTTTTTTCAACAGACACTTTTTTAAAAAAATATATTCCATATTTAAACGAATCTACTTTTCAAAATGTTAGATACTTGATTGCAGGTGCTGAGAAAGTAGATGAAGGTACACATGAAAAATATAAAGAGTTCGGTGTGCAGATTTTAGAGGGTTACGGTGTCACTGAAGCATCCCCAGCTATTTCTGTAAATACTTTTAAAAATTATAGATTAGGTTCGGTTGGAAAATTCTTGCCAGGAATAAAGTATGAAATTGAAAAAATTGATGGTTGTGAAGAGGGTGGATTGCTTTATATTCGTGGTGATAATGTCATAAAACACTATCTAGACCAAAGTGTAAGTAAATCTTTCGAAATGTATAACACAGGTGATATCGTAAAAATCGATACTGATGGTTATTTATTTATATTAGGAAGATTAAAAAGATTCGCAAAAATTGCAGGCGAAATGATTTCATTATCTCAAGTTGAAGTATTTCCAAAAAAGATTTGGCCTGAAAATAATAGTGCTATCTGCTCTATAAAAGATTCAAAAAAAGGAGAGTCTTTGATATTACTTACAGATAATAAAAATGCAGATTTAAAAATAGTACATGAATTGATGAAATCAGAGGGATTGTCAAATTTATACTTTCCTAAAGAGATGAAAATTATAGATGAGTTTCCTATACTAGGGAGCGGGAAGATAGATTTTCGAAAATTACAAGAAATTGCAGAATCTTAAATATATTCTTTACTTAATCTATTTCCTAGAGAACACATTAATTCATATGGTATAGCATCTATTGAACATGAAACATCTTTAATACTTATATTCTCTCCCCATAATTCAACATCCGAACCTATCTTAATATCTTTGTCATGAATATCTATCATAATAATATCCATTGAAACTCGCCCTATTATATTAAAAATATTTCCTTTTGAGAAAACTTTACCAATATTACTCAATCTTCTTGGGAAACCATCTCCATACCCAATCCCCACAGCAGCAACATTTGTATCATTCTTAATTTTATAAGTTTGTCCATAGCCTACGAAATCTCCTTTTTTACATTTTTTAATAGAGATTATAGGGGCTAATAAATTCATTACTGGCTTTACATTAATTTCGTCACAGGAACTAAGTGGATTTATTCCGTAGAGAATTAAGCCAGGTCTTATCCAATGCTGACTATTTTCAAATTTTTTAGAATATTTAATGATTCCAGCTGAATTAAAAATACTTAGTTCTACATTGATATCACTTACAATGTTCTCAAGAAGACTAATTTGCTTGTCTGAAAAATTATCTTCATCTTCGTCAGCACAGGCTAAATGGGTCATTATGCCAAGAGGTTGTTCTATATTTTTGTTATCTTTACATCTGTCAAATACTTTTTTAAAAATAGAATTATGGAATCCTAATCTATTCATTCCAGTATCTATTTTTATCCATAACTTTATTTTTTTACTAAGATTTGTGTTTTCTATTATGTTCATTTGATACATGTCATGAATCACTGGCCTAATATTATTTTTAGAACAATATATGTATTCATCACTATTTGAAAATCCTTGTAAACATACAATTTCTTTAGCAATATTGTTATCTCTCAAATATTTTGCTTCTTCTATTGTTGCAACAGCAAAAGCGTCGGATTTACTGAGGAGATTAGCAACCTCAAGCATGCCATGCCCATAAGCATTGGATTTAATCATAGACATTACTTTTGATTTCGGTGAAAGTTTTTTTATTTCAGATAAATTATTAATTAAATTATTTTTATTAATTAAAATACGCCCATTCATTTAAATCCCTCAGGCACGGATAGTATTTCAGGGGTATAATTTTCAAATCTTGTGCACTCTCCAAGAAAAGTTAACTTAGTTTTAAATATAGGGCCATTTCTTTGCTTGGCAACAATTATTTCTGCTGTGCCTTTTTCAGAAGAGTCTTCATTGTATACTTCGTCTCTATATATAAAAGATATAACATCCGCATCTTGTTCTATTGCTCCTGACTCTCTTAAATCAGACATGATAGGTCTTTTATCTGTTCTGTTCTCTAAACTTCTATTTAGCTGAGACAATGCTACTACTGGAACATTAAGCTCTCTTGCTAAAGCCTTTAGCGACCTTGAAATTTCGGAAAGCTCAGTCGCTCTATTTTCCGAACTATTATTTAATTGCATTAATTGCATATAGTCTATAACAATTAAATCCAATCCTTTATCTCTTTTTAATCTTCTTGATCTAGCCCTAATATCTGTGGGAGTCAAAGCAGGTGTGTCATCAATAAAAATTTTTGCTTTTGAAAGCAAAGCTATGGCATTTGTAAGTCTTGGCCAATCGTCATCTGTTAGTTTTCCAGTTCTAATTTTTTGTTGATTAATTCTTCCCATAGAAGAAATTAATCTTGAAGATAGTTGAGTTCCAGACATCTCCATACTAAAAATTGCAGTAACAGCATTATTTTTTAAAGAAGCATACTCGGCAAGATTCATAGCGAAACTCGTTTTTCCCATTGATGGCCTTCCAGCAACGATCACAAGATCGCCAGGCTGCAGCCCAGTTGTTTTATCATCAAATTCAGTAAACCCAGTTGCAACTCCAGTTACTGTTTCTCCTTTATCCGCTCTTTCTTGAATTTCGATCATAGAATCACCAACTAAATCTGCAATATTTTTGAAACCACTATTTGCTTTTTGAGACTCTTCAGATATATTAAATATTGTTCTTTCTGCTTCATCAAGTAACTCTTTACTATCAATTCCACCATCTCTAGATTTTTCAATTAAGTTATTACTGACATTTATTAGTTGTCTTAAAATAGATTGTTCTCTTACTATTGTTGCATAGGCTTTTATATTTGCAGCAGAAGGTGTTTGATTAATTATGTTAGATAAGTAAGTTGAAAAGGAAATATCATTAGATGAATTCGCTTTCTCATTAATTGTTACTACATCAAAAGGTATATTTTCATTTACAAGTTCTAAAATACATGAGTAGATCTTCCTATGCTGTTCGTTATAAAAATCCTCAACTTGCAAGATATCAGTGATTTTTTCCCATGAGCTATTATCTATGACTAAGCCACCTAAAACAGCTATCTCAGCTTCTAAAGAGTTGGGGGCTTTATTAAGACTATCAAATTTAAGGTTTTTGCTCATCTATAAGTAACCAAACTATAAAAATATTATTTTTTTATATTATCAGCTTTGGTTATTTGTTTCGACAACTAGATTTATTATTGCGTCAGTATCAGCTCCTAAATGGATACTGATAGGATATTCCCCAATTTTCTTAATAGCGCCATCTGGCATTCTTATCTCTTTACGGGCAATTTCATGACCTAAATCTGTAAGTTCTTTCTCAATCTCGTATGGTCCTATAGAACCAAAGAGCAAGCCTTCTTCATTTGCTTCAGCTACAATTTTTAAGATAACACCTTCTAATTTATCTTTTCTTTCGTTAGCTAGCGCAGTATTTTCTTCGGCTAATTTTTGTAATTCTTCTCTTTTTTCTTCAAATTCTTTAAGATTTTCTTTAGTTGCATATTTAGCTTTTGCTTTTGGAATTAAGTGATTTCTGGCAAAACCTGGTTTTACATCTACTTTATCTCCAAGATTCCCTAAGTTTTCAATTTTTTCAAGTAATATTACTTCCATTTTTGTTTCCTAATTTATTTTAATGGTTATCTGAATATGGTATTAAAGCTAAAAATCTTGCTCTTTTTACAGCAGTAGAAATTTGTCTTTGGTATTTTGCTTTTGTCCCAGTAATCCTGCTTGGTAAAATTTTACCAGTTTCAGTAATATATTCTTTTATAAGATTTAAATCTTTATAGTCAATCTCTGCAATACCTTCTTTTGTGAACTTACAAAATTTTTGTTTTTTAAAATACCTAGACATTTTTCACCTCATTTTCATTAGAAACTTCATTTTTTACTTTATATTCAGTCTCTTCTTCGCCACTAGTTTTGTCAGACTCTTCTTCGGTTAAAATAGAAGATTTTTTAGTAATGGCTTTTTTTCTCTGAAGAATCATATTTCTAATTACTGCATCATTGAATTTAAAATTAGATGAGAGTTCTTCAATAACTTCTAAATTACATTCTATATTCATTAAAATATAATGTGCTTTGTGAATCTTATTAATAGGGTATGCTAATTGTCTTCTGCCCCAGTCTTCTTCTCTGTGAATTTGACCTCCACTTGAAGTAATTATTCCAGAGTATTTTTTTATCATAGCTGGAACCTGATCGCTTTGGTCAGGGTGAACTAAAAAAACTATTTCGTAATGTCTCATTTTTTATCCTTTTGGTTAATGTCTCTTAGATTTCTAAGTAGAACAAGGAATTAGCATCTTACAGAATGAGGGAAGAGACTGCAATTATTTTATTTTTGAATAAATTGTATTTATAATGATTCCTGTAGCTACGGCCATATTTAAACTTTCAACAACACCTTTCATATCAATTTTTAATGAAAAATCACAGTTTTCAAGAGTTTTCTTTCTTAATCCTTGTGATTCACCACCAATCACAAGAGCTAGTGGGGTCTTAAATTCAATATCATTAATATTACTATTTGCTTTATCTGATGCTCCATATATCCAATAATCGTTATCTTTTAACTTTTGCAATATTCTTGAAATATTCTTTACCTTAATAATTTGAATAGTCTCAGCTGAACCTGCTGCAACTTTACGAACAGTTTCATTTAGATCAACAGAATTATGATCTTTGATAATCACTGCAGCTACATCATAAGCATCACATATTCTCAAGCATGCGCCAAAATTTCTTGGGTCAGAAACTTCATCTAAAATTAATAAAATTTTATTTCTTTCTCTTTTTTTAAGAAAATTAATTAGATCATTCTCATGAATTTCATCTTTTTTATTTGCAACTGCTAATACCCCCTGGTGACTTTTTACATTAGATATATCAAATATTTTTTCATTAGATATTTTTTGGATAAAAATATTATTTGATTTAGCCATCGATACAATATCAGTGTATTTTCTTGAATTTTTATCAGATATATATAACTCATATATATCATATGGTCTTACAGAGAGCAAAATTCTTACGGCATGAATACCGACAACATTAATTTTTTTATTATCTTTTCTCATTTATTTGCCAATATAAAATCAATTTTTTTCTCAGATGGAAATGCACTTACAAGTTTAACATTAATTTTATCACCAACTTTATAAACTTTTTTTGATTTTTCCCCTATAAGAATATTCTTTTTTTCTTTATGTACAAAATATTCATTTCCCAACGAAGATATATGAATTAGACCTTGAATAGGCTCATTATCTACTGCTATAAATAATCCAAAATTTACAACAGTATTTATAGTAGCGTTAAATTTTTTCCCAACAAATTTTTCTGCATAATTACAAAGAAGAATTGATTGTAACTCTCTTTCTGCTGCTTCTGAATTTCGTTCATTCTCTGAAGAAAGTAAACCAATTTTTTCTAAGTTATCTAAATTATATTGAGATTTATTTTTTTCTATTATGTCTTTAATTATTCTGTGAACAATTAGATCCGGGTATCTTCTTATTGGTGATGTGAAGTGGTTATAGGATTTTAGAGACAGCCCGTAATGACCAATATTTTTCGGTGTATATTCCGCTCTTGCCATTGCTCTTAAGATAATTGTTGATACAAGATTGTCATCCATTCTCTTTTTTGAGATTTCTATTATTTTATTAATTTCTTCTGTGTTTGGAATTTTGCTTTTAGTAAAACTATAGCCTAGATTTTTTAATGCTATAGCAGCATCTTCAATTTTTTCAATACTTGGCTCGTCATGAACTCTATATAATGATTTTTGTTTATTTTTTTTAATAAATAAGCTACTAGCAACGTTAGCTGCAATCATGCATTCTTCGATAATTTTTTGAGATTCTAATCTCGCATTATTTTTGATACCTTTTATATTATTATCTTTACCTATGACAAAAGAGAATTCTTGTGTATCAAAATCTACTGCGTTTCTTTTTTCTCTATTCTTCTTGAGAGACTTATACAGTGAAAATAAGTTATTTAAATTTTTAATAACACCTTTGTCTTTCACTATAGTTTTATTTTTTAAAAAAACATTTACTTGATTGTATGTCAGTCTTGCCGAAGAATTAATTACTGCATTATAAAATTTAAAAGATTTAATTTCGCCGTTCTTATTAATTAGAATTTCAGCAGTAATTACAAATTTGTCTTCACCGGGTCTTAAAGAGCACAAATTATTTGATAGTACTTCTGGTAGCATTGGCACTACATATCCAGGAAAATAAGTTGACGTGCCTCTTTTTTTTGCTTCTTTATCTATATTGGAATTTTTATCTACATAATGAGCGACATCTGCAATAGCAACATAAAGTTTCCAGTTATTATCAATCTTTTCGCAATATACAGCGTCATCAAAATCTTTTGCATCCTCTCCATCTATAGTAATAAAATCTATGGTTTTTAAATCTTGTCTTTTAAATGAATTTTTTCTAAATTTTTTCTGTTCATAATTTTTTATATCTTTTAAAATATTACCACTCCAAGAATTATTTATATCAAACTTCTTAATAATTTTTTCTATTTCTTCATTTAGATTAAATTTTGTTTTTTTCATGTTGGGTTCTTCTAATTTTTTTGAAAAAAAATAAGTTGATTGGAATTTAAAAAAAATTAAAATTATATTTTTTTAATATCTTCTACTTTTATAATACTTACTTTTTCTGAATAATCTCTTATATCTTGGGTAATTTTCATTGAGCAGAAGTTTGGCCCACACATTGAGCAAAAATGTGCATCTTTTGCTGGCTCTTGAGGTAAAGTTTCGTCATGAAATCTTTTTGCTTTTTCCGGATCTAAGCCTAAATTAAATTGATCCTCCCATCTAAATTCAAATCTTGCTTTCGATAATGCATTATCTCTTAGCTGGACAGCATATTTTCCTTTTGCAAGATCAGCAGCATGTGCTGCTATTTTGTAAGCTATTATTCCTTCTCTTACATCTTCTTTATTTGGTAATCCAAGATGTTCTTTTGGTGTCACATAACAAAGCATAGCTGTACCATACCAACCAATCATAGCTGCGCCTATTGCTGAAGTAATATGATCATAGCCTGGTGCTATGTCAGTCGTGAGTGGTCCGAGAGTATAGAATGGAGCTTCATGACATTCTAATAATTCTTTTTCCATATTTTCTTTTATAAGTTGCATTGGCACATGACCTGGTCCTTCAATCATAACTTGCACATCATGCTCCCATGCTATTTTTGTCAGCTCACCTAAAGTTTTTAGTTCTGCAAACTGCGCTTCGTCATTTGCATCTGCTATTGAACCTGGTCTTAAACCATCACCGAGTGAAAAAGTAATATCATATTTTTTCATTATTTCGCATATTTCTTCAAAGTGCGTATAGGTAAAATTTTCTTGGTCATAAGTTAAGCACCATTTAGCCATTATGGAACCGCCTCTTGATACGATGCCGGTTGTTCTGTTTTTTGTTAATGGAATGTATTCTTTTAAGACTCCAGCATGAATTGTAAAATAATCTACACCTTGCTCTGCTTGCTCAATTAATGTTTCTCTATAAATTTCCCATGTTAGTTTTTCAGCGCGTCCTTTTACTTTTTCTAGTGCTTGGTAAATTGGAACAGTCCCAACTGGAACTGGAGAATTTCTCATAATCCATTCTCTAGTCTCATGAATATTTTTTCCTGTTGAGAGGTCCATTAGAGTGTCGCCACCCCATCTTGTTGACCAAATCATTTTTTCTACTTCTTCCTCAATTGAAGAAGAGATGGTGGAGTTGCCTATATTTGTATTTACTTTCACCAAAAAGTTTCTTCCTATTATCATTGGCTCAGACTCTGGATGATTTTTATTTACCGGAATTACTGCTCTTCCTTCTGCCACTTCTTTTCTTACAAATTCTGGAGTAATTAGTGTATGTTTTTTAAAGTAGTCACCATTTTTTTGATTCATTAGATGCTCATATTCTTTATCGTTAGCTATACGGTCTAAAAGAATGTTTTCTCTGATAGCAATGTATTCCATTTCAGGCGTAATAATACCTTTTCTAGCTAAATGCATTTGAGTGCAGTTATCTTTATATTTTTTTGATCTTTCTGAAACCCACCCCGATCTAATTTTGTTAATACCTCTATTCAAATTTATTTCATAATTGTCATCAGAATATGGGCCAGATGTATCATAGACTGGTATCGGGGGATTATCGGTAAAAGTACCATTTATGTTTTTTGTAGGATGCTGAAGAATTTCTTTCATACCCACTTTTACGTCTTTATCAGTATCCATAGATATATAAATTTTTCTATGGCAAGGATTATGAATTTTTAACGCATTTGACGAATTTTCATTAAGTTCGATGTTTTTTTCGTGTTTTTTGATACTTTTTTCTAAAGTCATGATAGTCCTATAATACAACATAATATGAATTTTTTTAATTTAATTATGTCAAAAAAATGTTTAATGTTGCAAAAAACTGTTAACCAAATAAACTTATCTGACATAAAAGAAGTTTGCAAGTGTATTTGTTATAGTATCAAGCAAAATTACATAATTAAGGTAAATATGCATATAAACAAGAAAAATATGATTGAAAGTCAGCTTAAGCCTGAAGGTATAAGTTGTTTAAATACCATAGGATGTCTTTCAGAAATAAACCGCGAAGATTTCGTGCCATCAGATTTTATAAATATGGCATATGCTGAATACGATATACCTTTGCAAAATAATTTTACAATG
Source organism: uncultured Gammaproteobacteria bacterium (assembly GCA_913050095.1). Classification (GTDB taxonomy): domain Bacteria; phylum Pseudomonadota; class Gammaproteobacteria; order Poriferisulfidales. The sequence continues at coordinate 6,322 of CAJXAV010000027.1, read as the reverse complement.
CTTAGGCCACTTCTTGTTGCAAAAATCCTACAATTGCTAGAAATAAAAAAAAGTGACAATATTCTTGAAGTAGGGACTGGTAGCGGGTATTTAACATGTTGTTTATCACTTATGGCAAATTCTGTAGATACCTTAGATATAGATATTAATATGCTAGAAAATTCTAAGAAATCTCATAAAAAATATAATCTTCATAATATTAACTATTTTAATAAGGATATATTTTCAAGTTGGACTTCAAACAAAAAATATGACGCTGTTATTTTAACAGGCTCTATTGATTCTAGAATCGAAGAGCTGGAAAATTTACTTTGTGATAATGGTAAAATGTTTGCTGTGATTGGTAGTTATCCTGTCATGCATGCAAATGTAATAAAACGCGTTTCAAAGGATAAGTTTTTATGCGATCAAACATTTGAAACTACATTAGATCCTTTGCGCAATATATATAAAAAGAATTCTTTAAATTTTTAATATACTTAATTTTATGATAGAAATGAATGCTGTCGAGCTAAACGAGTATATTACAAAAAACCCAAATACTTTATTAATAGATGTGAGAGAGAACTGGGAATATAGTGTTGTATCTATAAAAGGATCTATACATATACCGATTTCAGAAATTCAAAGTAAAATGCACGATTATGAAGAAGAAAACACTATAGTATTTATATGTCATCATGGCATTAGAAGTAGAATGGTTGGCTTATATTTTGAACAAAATGATTTTACAAATATAATAAATTTAAGGGGCGGAATAGACTCATGGGCAAAGACAGTTGATAGGAGCATGGCAACATACTAGTATGTAATCTAACTATGAAAAAATTTTTTTACATAATTTATATTATTAATTCTTATTTAATAACTTTTAATACGTCATACGCTGAGAATTTAATTGATGTTTATGAATTGGCTGTAAAAAATGACCCAGAATTATTAGCTGCCGAGTATAAACACAAAGCAACCTTACAAGAATATCCAATAGCAAGATCATATCTTTTGCCTAATATAAATTTTACCGCATCTAGTCAAAGAACAAGAGAGTCTATAGATGGCTCAATATATGGTAGGTCATCAGCAACATCACAATTTACCACTGATGAATTTACAATTAGTCTAAAACAGCCTTTATATAGAAGAGATTTATTCTCGTTGTTAGAAAAATCTGAATTTGAGGTTGCAAGATCTTTAGCAGAGAGAGATTCAGCTAGACAGGAGTTGATTATTAGAGTAGCAGAAGCCTATTTTAATATTTTAGATAGCATAGATAACATTAATTATGTTAGATCAGAAAACGATGCAATAAAATCACAATTAGATGAATCTAAGAAAAGATTTGAAGTTGGTCTCATAGCAATAACAGAGTATGCAGAGGCAAAAGCTTCGTTTGATTTATCAGAAACAAAATACATTGAGGCAAAAAACTTGAGTGATATTAAAAAGGAAACCTTATATGTTTTGACTGGCAAACACTTTAAAATTTTTTCATTATTAGAATTAAATATAAATGCAAAAAATCCTGAACCAGATGATATTAAGTCCTGGGAAAATTTTGCTTTGAGTCAAAATCTAGACTTACTTGCGTATAAAAGAGCACAAGATATAGCAACTGCAAATTTAAAATACGAGAGATCAAAACATTATCCTAAGCTAGACATATATGGTGCAGTAAAAGAAACAGACAAAGGAGGTGGAACCTCTGGAGCGTTTGAATCAAATAATGATTACATAGGAATAGAGTTAAATATCCCAATATTTATCGGTGGGAATTCATATTACAGCAGTAAAAAAGCATCTTATTTGCAAGAAAAGGCAAGATATGATTTGATAAAGAAAAAAAGAGAAGTAATAAGGGATACACGACAAGCATTTCTTAATTTAAAATCAAGTATTAGCAAAGTTAAAGCATCAAAAAAGGCTCTTGAGTCAAATGAATTATCTGTAGAATATAATAAAGCAGGCTTTGAGGTTGGGACAAGATCAACAACGGATGTTTTATTAGCTTTAAAAGATTTGTTTAAAGCAAAGAAAGATTATTCAAAAGCAAAATATGAATATTTACTAAGTAATTTGAAATTAAAAAAATCAATAGGAACATTATCAATTGAGGATCTAAAAATAATTAATACATGGTTAAACTAAATGATATATAAATTTATCTATAAAGCTTCGCTTTTATTTATTTTTCCAATAATATTTATTTATTTTTTTATTCAATCAATATTTCTTTGGGATTTTGATTTTTTTAAGAATAAATTCGGTTTTGATCTCAAGATAAAAAATAAATGCGATATATGTATACATTGTGCATCTTTAGGGGAGATCAATGGCGCAAAGGAAATAATTAAAGCAATAAAACAGAAAAATAATATATTGATATCTACAAATACTATTTCTGGAAAAAAACTTGCAAAGTCTTTATTCCCTGAAATAGATATAGTATATTTTCCATTTGATTATAAGTATGCAATTTTAAGTTGGTTAGCAAAGTCTCAAATAAAAAATGTTCTTATTTATGAAACAGAAATCTGGCCAAATTTCTATGAGTTGTGTGATTCAAAAAATATTAATATCTGCATCATTAATGCCCGATTATCAAAAAAAGTTTTAGTTGGATATAAAATCATAAAGCAATTATATAAAAAAGCATTAAATTCATGTAGCTTAATATTGTGCAAATCAGAATATGAGAAAGATAAGTATACTGAACTCGAGATTAATGAAAATCTACTATTTGTTCTTGGCAACCTTAAATATATTTCAATGCAACATATAATAAGTCAAAAAACAAATAACTTGAAGTCTACTCAAACACTTTTACCAAATAATGATTATTTTTTAATGGCTTCAACACATGATCCAGACGAGGAGTATTTTTTAAAATCTATAGAATATTTAATTAAAAATAATACTAGTGTTGTTATTGCACCTAGGCATATTAAAAGAATAGATAAAATAAAAAAATATTTAGAAAAAAATAATATATCAACTAAATTATATTCAGAGTGTAAGAAATTAAATAACAAAACGGTAAAATTACATGAAAAAGTTTTATTAATTGATACGTTTGGGGATCTAATAAATTTTTACAAAGACGCAAAGTTCACTTATGTTGGGGGAGGATTTTCAGAAAGAGGAGTACAAAATATTATTGAGCCTACAGCTTTTGGGAATTCAATATTAGTTGGTCCAAATATTGATAATTTTTATGAAGAGATAGTAAGTTTAAAAAATGCAAACTTGAATATTAATGTTGTAGAGAAAACAGATTTTTCTAATTTAGAAAAAAAAATATTTATGTATGTTAAAAAATTAAATGAGATTAAAGAAGAAGATAGGTCTCATCAAATTAATAATGCAATTAAATGTATTTATAATTTTTCTGATGGAATTTTAGAGAAATACTTAAATATTTTAATAGAAAAAAAATTTATAAATTAGAGAGCTTTTCTATGGTTAATTTAAATTCATTATTATAATTATCTATTTTTTTTAAAGATCTTTCCAGTCTGTATATGCTTTTATTGAACAATTTTTTATTATAAAAATAGTGTGAGTTGTCAAAGTCTAATAGAAAAATATTATTATTTTTATCTATAATAATATTTTTAGAGTTCAAATCAGAATGAAAAACATTTTCATTGAAAAATTTTTCTAAAGTAATACTTAATTTATCCCATAAATTATTACTCATTTTTTTGTTTTTAACAAAATCAAATAACGTACCTTCATTTTCTATTTTACAAGTTATTAAATCGGCTATATATGTAAAACGACTATTAGTAACTTTAAGCGCAACTGCCTTAGGAACCGGAAGACCTTTAGAATTCATATCATTTAAGAAGTTATATTCCCTAACTGGTCTCGTTGATGCCAATGTATTAAAAATATATTTGTCGTATGTAATTTTTCTTACTAATCCTCCTCTAATATAGTGTTTTAAAAAGTATTTATTGTTTTCATGTTCAAATTCTATGGTTTTACCTCTTCCATCTATGGTAGATTTGATTAGTCCTTCTTTAGCTATATAATCAACATTAAACAATTTATCAGTGAAGTTTTTTAAGTTATTTGAGTCATATTGAATATATGTATTCTTATTTTTAATAATTTCATCCATTATTCATTATATGCAAAATATTAAAAAAAAAGTAGGTAATATATGTGTTTTACGAACCTCATCCTTAGGTGATGTATGTCATATGCTGCCATTTATATATACTTTGAGAAACGAGTATTCAGAATCTAAAATTACATGGATAATTGGTAAAAATGAAGCCAATTTCTTAGGTGATATTGATGGAGTAGAGTTTGTAATTTTTGACAGAAATAAAACTTTTAGATCTTATATTTCCATCATGAAAAAATTAAAAAATATTAAATACGATATAATGTTTATCATGCAGGTTTCTTTACGTGCAAACCTAATTAGTCTATTTACAAATTCTAAAATTAAATTAGGTTATGATTTAGAAAGATCTAGTGATCTTCATAGTTTATTTACTAATAAGAAAATAAATGGATCTAAGCATACACATGTTGTTAATGTTTTCTTAAGTTTTCTCGATATTTTAAACATTAATAAAAATAATTATATTTATAAGTGGGATATTAAAGAAAAATTAACAAAAGACGATCTTTATAAAAAATTTTCAGGGCTGCAAAAACAATATTTTGTTATAAGCCCATGTTCAAGAAGTAGCAATAGAAATTGGCTTATTGAGCGTTATGCAAAAGTCGGGGACTATATATGTGAAAAATATAATTTGCAGTGTGTCATATCATCATCTCCAGATATCAAAGAAAAAAAATTTGTGAGTGATATCATAGATAATATGAATTGTGAGCCCTTAAACATTTCTGGGAAAACAAATTTGCATGATTTTTTATCTTTAATTAAAAATTCTAAGTTATTAATAAGTCCAGATAGTGGCCCAATACACATTGCCACGTGTGTTGATAAGGCAGTAATTGGATTATATGGAGTTACAAATACAGTTAGAGCCGGCCCATATAAAAGTAGAGAATTATGTATTGATATTTATAATGATGCGTTATTAAAATATGAAGGTTTAAAACCTTATGAAGCAAAATGGAGATATAAAAATAATAATGCAAATGTAATGAGCTTAATTAAAACAGAAGAAGTAATAAAAAAGATAGATGAATATTTTTTAAAAGGAGTGTGATTTGATAATAGTGACAGGAGCTGCAGGATTTATTGGATATAATATTGCAAAGAGATTAAATCTAATGGGTATAAAAGATCTTATATTACTTGATAATAAAGAAAAATTTGAGAATCCAAGTAAATTTTTGAATTTAGAATATGAAGAATACAGACACTATACTGATTTAAGTAATCTTAAAAATATTAAATATATATTTCACGAAGGGGCTTGCTCAGACACAATGGAATATAATAAAGATTATATGATGGGTATAAATTATGAATATTCTAAAGAAATTTTTTCTATCGCTAAGTTAAATAAAGCTAAATTTATATACGCATCAAGTGCATCAGTATATGGTTTAAATGAAAATTCAGAAGAAATTGTTGTAAATGAGTCACCTTTAAATATTTATGCGGAATCAAAATTATTATTTGATAAATTTATATTAAATCAAGATTATCCAGCAGTGGGTCTAAGATATTTTAATGTTTATGGAAGTGGCGAAGAAGATAAAGGCAAAATGGCTTCAATGGCATATAAAATGAATCAGGAATATGTTCAATCTAAGAAGATTTCACTGTTTAAAGGCACAAGCGGTTACAAAGATGGAGAGCAAAAAAGAGATTTTATTTATATAGATGATGTTGTGTCCATAAATATATTTTTTATGAAGAATTCTTTTCACGATATTTATAATGTGGGAACAGGAAAAGCAGAAACTTTTAATGAAATTGCTAATAATATTTTTAATTATTACCAGGATAACCAGAGAAATTTTAACTATGTAGATATGCCTGATTATCTGATACCCAAATATCAAAATTTTACACAGGCAAATATTTCAAAGTTAAAAGCTGCAGGATATAATTATGATTTTTTTAGTCTTAAAAAAGGTATTAAAAATTATTTAAATGACTTGAATACATCATCTGCTTGAATTTCTACCAAACAATTATAGTGACCATATTTACATATTTTTTCAAAGCAAGGACTACATGGTAAGCCTTTGTAATGTATTTCTTTATTTTTTGTTAATGGTGGAGTTAATTGTGGTGATGTAGCTCCGTATATAGAAATTGATTTAGTATTTGTAGCAGAGGCAAGATGCATTAAACCCGAATCATTAGAAACACAGAATTCAGAAA
>CAJXAV010000026.1 GCA_913050095.1 uncultured Gammaproteobacteria bacterium | reverse complement strand
CCTCTGGTGTTCCGGTTGTCACGCCAGTGGCATTGCCGGGTAGCTATGTTCGGAAGGGATAACCGCTGAAAGCATCTAAGCGGGAAGCCTACCTCGAGATGAGTTCTCACTGGAACTTTAAGTTCCCTAAAGGGCCCTAGTAGACGACTAGGTTGATAGGCTGGGTGTTGAAGCGTAGTAATACGTGAAGCTAACCAGTACTAATTACCCGTGAGGTTTGACTATATAACATCCAAGTATATTGGTTGTTAAAAAACGCTAAATACTTAAGATTGCATTGTGAAAAGAATTGCCTGATGGCCATAGAGCACTTGAACCACCTGACCCCATTTCGAACTCAGAAGTGAAAAGGTGCATCGCCGATGGTAGTGTGGGGTCTCCCCATGTGAGAGTAGGACACTATCAGGCTTTATTTCTTTTATCCAAATTTTTTATATTTTTTTCACCTCTAATTTGCACAATATTTTATATCTTGAAATTTTAGTATTTTTTTTGTAAAGTTTATATAAGGAAATACTAATATAAATGGATTTAATTTATGAGTAGACATATACCAGTAACATTCAGCGATAAATTTGCAAAAAGAATCACTAGGCTTCTTAGATGGTGTGCGGACACTTTTTTTGCGAAAAGATATGGGCATAGAGCAATTGTTTTAGAAACGGTTGCTGCAGTACCTGGAATGGTATCTGGAGTTTTCATGCATTTTAAATCTTTAAGATCTATGCAAATGGGTTATGGACCAAAACTTAGAGAAATGCTTGCGGAAGCTGAGAATGAAAGAATGCATTTAATGACATTTATTCAAATAGCTCAGCCAAGTAAATTAGAAAGAATATTAGTAATATTTGCTCAATTTATTTTTATATTTTTTTATTCGATTTTATATATATTTTTTCCAAGGACAGCTCATAGATTAACTGGTTACTTTGAAGAAGAAGCTGTAATTAGTTATACAGAATATTTATCGCTGGTTGAAGATGGAACTATAGAAAATATACCTGCACCAAAATTAGCAATAGATTATTGGAACCTTGATACATACGCAAAGTTAAGCGATGTTATAATTGCAATTAGAAAAGATGAAATGCATCATCGTGATACTAATCATAAATTTGCAGAAGAAAAATTAAACGAAAAAAATTTTAAAGATTTTGAAAATAATATTTCAGAAGAAAAGTAAAAAGTTAGTTTTTTTTTGAAGAGCATCTTTTTGAGCAGTATTTAACTTGACTCCAATTTAACTTCCATTTTTTTCTCCATGCAAATGGTCTGTTACATGTTGGGCAAATTTTTAACGGTAGATTTTCTTTCTTCATAAAGTATTTTTTTTAATAAAAATTTCAGCTTTTGATAAAATATGTTTTTTTCTTTTAGATTGCATCTTATCAAAGATTCTAACCATCATCGCAAGTCGTGCATTACCTAAGAAAAATTTTCTATTTTTATTTATAAAGCGCCAGTATAAACCATCCATAGTGTCACACCATTCTCCCTTTTGGAAATCCATCATTTTTAGAAAATAACTTGAACCACAAATATATGGTTTGGTTGAGAATATTCCACCATCACTATATAAACCCATACCATAAACATTTGGAACCATAACCCAATCAGAAGAATCAACGAACATTTCCATAAACCATTTATAAACAATATTGGGTTTTATTTCGCAGAGATTCATTATATTAGAAAGTATCATAAGTCTCTCAATATGATGCGACCAACCATATTTATGCGCATTAGTTATAGCGTGGTCTAACGGTGGTAGGCCTGTAGTGCCTTTATACCAAGAAATTTTCATTTTATTTTTATGGTTAAAGAAATTTTTGCTTTCCATGTCATCACTATAATTTTGATAAATACCACGCATAAATTCTCGCCAACCTAAAACTTGTCTTATATATCCCTCAAGGGAATTCATATTGATAGGCTTTTTCTTATGTTGTGTAAGTATTTTTTGCACAACAAAATCTGGAGTAATTAACCCGAGATTTAAATATGGGCTTAATGCACTATGAAAAACTATATTATCTCTTTCCGTAACAGCATCTTCATAATCACCAAATAAATTTGCTTTTTTTGTAATAAAAAAATTTAAAAGTTTTTCTATATTTTTAATATCAGTTGCTAACCAAAAATTTTCAGTATTGCCAGGATGTTTTGGAAAGTATCTTTCAACTAGTGGTTTTAGTTTTTTTGTATGTTCTGTTTCATAAATTTTAGGATATTGTGGAATCACTACATCTTTTGGTAATTTTTTTCTATTATCTTTATCAAAACTCCATTTCCCACCAATTGGCTTACCTAAATTATCAATTAATATATTATTTTCAATTCTTATTTTTTTATAGAAATTTGCCATTAAATTATTTTTATTTGAATTTAAATGTTCTTTAAATTCACTTCTAGAACACATAAACATAGGAGATTTTATTATATTTAATTTGATATTTTGTTTCTGAAAAAATTTATTTATTTTTTTCTCAAAAGGTTTGTCTTCAATTTCAAATAAAGATACTTCTTGAATATTTTTTAAGTTAATAATTTCTTTAATCTTATTAAAGTAAGAGTCTTTAAAGTCTTTATCTTCTAATTTTTTATATACAATATTGTACTTATTGTTTTTTAATTGATCCGCATATGACCTCATTGATGATAAAAATAGTAAAATTTTATGCTTATGATGTCTCTCATACGTACACAATTCATAATCTTCACACATGAAAAATATATGATCTTGTTTATATATTTTTAAGTTAGATAATGGAAATAACTGGTTTCCAAGTATTATAAATAATTTTTTTGTCATAATAGTAAAACCTTAACAAATTTATTTTCTTTATATAATAAACAAAATGTGTAATTTTAATATTTATTGAATAAATTTTATATCTTTAATGAAATATTATTAAATATTATAATAGTAATTATGAATATTCTTCAAATACCAGCTTTTTCAGATAACTACTTTTGGATTCTGTACGAGAATAATAATAAATCTGCTGTTGTAGTAGATCCAGGTGACCATATTCCTGTGATAAATGCTTTGCAAGATAATAACTTAATTCTATCTGATATTTTGATAACACATCATCACAATGACCATATTGGTGGAATATCCGAATTAAAAAAATGTTTTCCAAATGTAAATATATACGGGCCTAGTGACGACAGAATCCCAGCAAATATTTTTCTTGAAGACCAGCAAGCAGTCAAATTAAATTCATTAAATGAAGAATTTAAGGTTATAGATGTTAAAGGCCACACAAATAGTCATATTGCTTATTACTTTGATAAAAAGCTTTTTTGTGGAGATACTTTATTTTCCTGTGGATGCGGAAGATTATTTGAAGGTAGCTATACTGATATGCACAAAGCATTAACGAAAATAAGAAAACTACCAAAAGAGACTATGATTTATTGTGCTCATGAATACACATTAGATAACATTGGTTTTGCAAAATTAATAGATCCTGAAAATGTATATTTGTTAAAAAGAGAGGAAGAAGTAAAAAATATATTAAAAAATGGCGGATACTCAATACCATCTTTGCTAGAAAATGAGCTTCAAATAAACCCTTTTTTACGGTTTGATAATCCAGATATTATTAATGCAGTACAAAAACACTTTAATATTAAAATAAATAATGAAGTAGAAGTTTTCAAATATACAAGAGACTGGAAAGATAATGAATATGATTAAAAATATTTACTTATTATTTTTTATATTTTTTTATAGTATTAATTGTTATTCGGGTAACAATAGTTGTAAAGATATATATTATGATTGTTTTAACAATATTCCAAAAAAGGTGATAGCTTTTAAAAAAGAATTAGACAAAATAGGCTTTGTAAATACAGATGAAATAAATATAAGAGATATACCTTTAGTGAGTTCAAAAAATAGCTCTATAATAAAAAAAGTAGAAAAAAATGAAATTGTACAAATTAAAAAAGTATTCTACTTGAAGCCCAATACTAGTATTAAGTTAAGGCTCTTAAATTCAGATAATTTTGAAACTGTTAATAATTATAGATTTGGAAAATGGTATTTAGTTTCATACGGAAAACTTGAGGGCTTTATTTTTTCCGACTTTATCACAATAAAAGAAAATTCTGATAGTGCATTCACTAGATATCGTCACATTGACTCTATAGATTGGACACATAATAAGACTGATTTACAAAAAAATGTAGAAATAATATTTACCCAAATAAAGGATAATACCTACAATTTAAATGGTTATGCATGGCATTATTTAAATGGATTTAGTCAAATAAGACATGTTTTCGAAAACAACATTTTTTCAAAAAAGAATATTTCTAAAAAAGGAATAAAAATTTTCTTATTTGATGAAAATGAAATATATCTAGAGTCAGAAAATGATATCTTTACTGGAATATACAAAAAATACTAAATTAATCTTCTCTGCTTGTTATCTCAATTAAATGATAGCCAAATTGTGTTTGGACCGGACCATGGACTTTATTTAGTTCTTCCGAAAAAACTACATCATTGAATTCTTTAACCATTTGTCCTGGAGAAAATGATCCTAGATCTCCACCATTACCACCTGATGGGCATGATGAATTTTTTTTAGCTGCCTCAGCAAAATCAAGGCCTGCTTCAATTTCTGCTTTTAAACTGAGACATTGTTCTTCTGTTTCTACTAATATGTGTCTTGCTGTTGCTTGAGTCATAACTACCTCCTGTAATTTTTAATTTTATAAGATTACATATCTTTAATTTATAAGTCTAGCCAAAGTTTTTTTGGTTGTTTCATCCCTGCTATTAAACATCCTTGCTGACCGTATCCATAAGGAAAAAGCTGGTAAACATACTTTCTTGTAGCTTTGTCTTCTCCAAGTTTAGATTTCATTATCTTTAATATATGTCTTAATTCAGGAACCCTCATAGAGGACTCATACTTATCACGTATCATTTTTATTACTACCCAATGATCATTCGTAAGTTCTATCCCAGATTTTGTTGCTGCTTTGATCGCGAATTCTTCTGTCCACTCATTTGGATCAAATAAAAAACCATCTTCGTCTGTAATTTTTTTGAAATCTACCATTTAGGATTTAATTTTTTTTTCAAAATAATCAATTATATCTTTAGATTCATACAACCATATAATGTTATTTTTTTCTTCAATTCGTAAACATGGGACTTGAATTTTACCCCCATATTTTTTTAATTCATCACGAAAATTTTTATTATTTCTGGCGTCTTTTATTTCTATATTTAAAGAATTTTTTCTTAGATACCTTCTTACTTTGACACAAAAAGGGCATGTATGAAATTGATATATGCTGTGGTTTTTAAAAAGATCATCATATTTTTTTTGTTCGCTAACTTCTCTTTTAATTTTTTTTGGTCTTGTAACAAAATCAAGAATTAAAATTATTCTTCCCAATATCCATCTAATTATTTTCATTTAATCTCCTTTTTTATTAATCTTTTTCCAAGAATCTTTTAGGGAAACAATCTTGTTATAAATAATATTTTCATTTGTGGAATTTTTGTCTTTAAAAAAGTACCCAACTCTTTCAAATTGGTACCTTGCATTTATATCTTTCACATCAAGATTATTTTCTATTTTTGCATTTTTTTTTATTTTTAACGATTTGTCATTAAAATCATCAAGGCTTGAAGGGTTGGAGTTTTTAAACAATCTATCATAAATGTTTATTTGAGCGTCAATGCAGTTATTAGCGTCTACCCAATGAATCATACCTTTTACTTTATTTCCTTTCTTCATATCACGACTTTTCGGATCGTAGGTACAATCGAGACTTACAATATTTCCATTTTTATCTTTGATTACTTTTTCGCACTTAATATTAAAAGCATGTCGTAATCTAACCTCTTTCCCTAGCGAGAGTCTAAAATATTTTTTATCTGGGTGCTCCATAAAGTCATCTCTATCTATATAAACTTTTTTAGAAATACTTATGTTTCTTTTTTTGCTATTTTCAGTATTTGGATTATATGGTGCAACTATATTTTCTGTTGTATTTTCAGGGTAATTAGTAATATTAATTTCTATTGGATCTAAAACCCCCATTATTCTATTGGCTGATATATTTAGTTCTTCTCTAATTGTGTTTTCTAAAACTCCCATTTCAATAAAGCTATTCTTTTTTGTAATCCCAATTCGACTGCAAAAATCTTTTATAGAATTTGGAGTATATCCTCTTCTTTTCATTCCAGAAATTGTTGGCATTCTTGGGTCGTCCCAACCTTTAACAAAATTTCTTTCAACTAATTCAGATAACTTTCTTTTGCTCATTAAGTTATGCTCAATCGATAATCTTGCAAATTCAATTTGCTGTGGTCTGTTTTTATGATTAATTTTCTCAATTATCCATTCATATAAATTTCTATGATCTTCAAATTCTAAAGTGCATAAGGAATGCGTAATATTTTCAATTGCGTCCGATATACAATGTGTGAAGTCATACATAGGATAAATGCACCAATCATCACCTGTTCTATGGTGTGTTAATTTTTTTATTCTATATATAATAGGGTCACGCAAATTAAGATTTGGAGAGGACATATCAATTTTTAATCTCAGTACGTATTCTCCGTCTTCAAAAAAACCTTTTTTCATTTTATCAAATAATTCTAAACTTTCTTCAGCTGGCCTATTTCTATCTTTACTTTTTATTCCTGGCTCAGTAAGAGTTCCTCTTTCTTCTTTTATTTTTTCAGGAGTTGAGGCATCCACATAAGCATAATTTTCTTTAATGAGCTTTTGCGCAAAACTGTAAAGTTGATCAAAATAATCTGATGCATAGTGAATAGAGTCCCATTTATACCCCAGCCAGGCAATGTCATCCTTTATAGATTTTATAAACTCTGCGTTTTCTTTTTCAGGATTTGTATCATCAAACCTTAAATTACAAGTGCCTTTGTAGTTTTTGGCAATTTCAAAATTTAAACATATAGACTTTGCATGTCCAATATGAAGGTAGCCATTGGGCTCTGGAGGAAACCTTGTGTTTACTCGCCCACCAAATTTATTAGTGTTATTATCATTATCAATTATATTGGTAATAAAATTGTTATTTGTAGGTTTATCCATGAAATATACTGATGATTTATTAGATCCATATTATATACGCGATTTTCTTTCATTAGAATCAAAATTACTAGTGCCTGTGATACAAGTTTTTGAAAGAACTGAATCTACTAATAATATTTTAATTGAAAAAAATTGTGTATATCCTAACGGTCATGCATGTTTTGCTGAAAAACAGACAAATGGAAGAGGTACGCAGGGCAAAAAATGGATAGGCTTAGAAAACAATATTTGTTTTTCGGTATCTTGGAATTTTGATCAACCAATACAGCATCCACACATGTTAAATTACGCACTAGCGGTTAAACTAGTGAAATATCTTAATCAAGAGGGTTTTAAAGATATAAAAACGAAATGGCCAAATGATTTAATATGTGAGGGTGCAAAGCTCGGCGGAATACTAATTGATTTAATATATAAAAAAAATTCAAAAATTTATTTGGTTGCTGGCGTAGGAATTAATTTTGAAGCCTCAGAAGATGACCAAGAAAAAGTAGATCAGAAAATTATTGATTTAAAATCTCTTCATAAAAAATCTTATAAGATTAAAAGAAATAAAATAGCTTCAATATTATTAGAAGCAGTAATTAAGTCTTTATCAGAATTTGATAAATGTAATTATAAAAAACTTTCTGAAGATTGGAATAATATAGATTATAATTATGACAAGAAGAAAACAGTGCTTATTAACAATAAAGAAGTTATCACTAAGTTAATGGGCATTAATGAAATTGGGCAATTAATTTGTTTTCATGACAATAAAGAGCACTTGTATAATATTAACGAGGTTAAATTAATTAAGAATGAATCTCTACGGAATTGATTTTGGTCATACAAATTATAAGGTTGCTTTTTGTGAAAATGGCAACATCTCCGCTATTTACAAAAATGACTATAACGAGGTTTCGGTATCAGATGATATTCTTAATATAATCAAAAAAAATGATTTTGAAAAAATTTTATGTTGTAGTGTTCTAAACAAATCTATTCTTGATATGATAATTAAAGATTTTCCTGCCGAGCTAAAAAGTAATATAAAATTTTTCAAATCTGAAGATTGTCAAAGTTATATTGATTTATCTTATAAAAAAAATATTACAAGATTTGGTGTTGACCGAGCAATAAGTTTGGTTGCTGCGTCGCAAATGACTAATGAAGATCTTATTGTTATTGATGCGGGCACAGCAACTACAATTGATTATTTAGATTCTAATAAAGTTCATATTGGTGGAATTATACTTCCTAGTAAAGAAATAATAGATAATATTTTTTATAAAATGCTAGATTTTAATTTTTACGAAGAGGATTTTAGTAATGATGTTTTTTCAAAAAATACAAGATCCTGTATTGAAAATGGCTCCTATATTTCTGCTTACGGATCAATAAATAATATTCTTTTTGAAATGATGAAGTTGAGATCAAGCAAGCCAACTATTTATGTAACTGGTGGAAACGCTCAACATATAATAGATAATTGTAACTACTCTACAATACATGTAGAATCACTTCTTTTTAATGGTCTTATGGTATTAGGAAGCTAAATTGCCGCCTTAGCTCATTTGGTAGAGCAGTTGTTTTGTAATCAGCAGGTAGTCAGTTCGATTCTGACAGGCGGCTCCATATACCACTATAGTAATATTGTGGTAGTTGTTTTCTTACCCATAATAGGTTATCTTAATAAGCATTAGATAATATAGATAAATGTTAATATTTAGGTAAAAGCTTAGGAAAAACGTAATGAATCAATGAAAGGACAATTAATTCTCTTACCAGGCCGATCTGCAAAGCAAGGAGTTGGTCTCAACAAGGGTAAACTTAAGGAAGAGTACATAAGAGTCACAACTACGCTTGAAGTAAGCTTCGAAGATGCTGCCGAGCTTGGTCTAGAGACTGCCGATATAGTTAAAATAAGCAATCATATCGGTGAAACAGAAGTTCAAGTCAAAGTTTTAAGAGAAGGAAAGCTTCCAGTAGGTTACGCTTTTATTCCTTATGGTCCGCCATCTAGTAATTTGTTTGATGGTGAAACGTGCGGAACTGGCATGCCTGCATCAAAAGGTATGACAATAGATGTTGAATTTATTAAAAAAGGCGTAAAAAAGAAAACTGCGCTACCACCAAAAACCGCCATTGGTTAAATTATTGTTAAAAAGAAAGGAGAAATCTAATGAGTGTTGCTAGTAAGGACAATAAAATAATAAATGAAAAAATCGTAGAAAATGCTACGTGTACATTTTGTGGTTGTTGTTGTGATGATATCACTTTAACAGTTGATATGGATAAGAAAGTAATTACAAAAGCTAAGGACGCTTGTGTTCTTGGAAAATCCTGGTTTCTAAATCATGTAATTGAGGATAAACCAATCGCAAGAATCGATGGAAAAGAAGTTAGTTTAGACGAAGCAATTGATGAAGCAGCAAAAATTTTGATGGAAGCAAAGTTTCCAATACTTTACGGAATGAGCGATACAATATGCGAAGCCCAAAGACAGTGTGCACCAATAATGGATGACTGTGGAGGAACAATTGATACTACAACTTCAGTTTGCCACGGTCCATCAGGCATGGCTTTTCAAGGAGTTGGAGAACCTACAATGACTTTGGGTGAAGTAAAGAACAGAGCTGATTTTGTTATGTACTGGGGAGGCAACCCTGCAGAAGCTCACCCAAGACATTTTGCAAGATATGCCGTTACACCTGAAGGAATGTATACTCC
The DNA here is from genome assembly GCA_913050095.1 of uncultured Gammaproteobacteria bacterium. Classification (GTDB taxonomy): domain Bacteria; phylum Pseudomonadota; class Gammaproteobacteria; order Poriferisulfidales. The sequence goes on along the minus strand of CAJXAV010000026.1, from coordinate 7,609 downwards.
AAATGGCAAAGATGACAGGACAGTAGTAATTGTAGATGTAAGGCATACAAAAACTGCAGGTGTGGCTGATATATTTTTGCAGTTAAAACCTGGTAAAGATTTTGAATTACTTTGGATGTTAAGAGCTGCATGCAAGGGCGTAGATATTCCCAATGATTGTAAAGATATTTGTGGTTTGGATAAAGAAGTTGTAGAAGATCTTTTCCAAAGAATGAAAAATTGCACATATGGTGTAATATTTTTTGGTATGGGTTTGACAATGAGCAGAGGAAGACATTTTAATTCTGGAGCACTAATGGCTCTAGCAACTGACTTAAACGAATTCACACATTTTGTTGCAAAACCAGCAAGAGGCCATGGAAATGTTACGGGTGCTGATAATGTGGTTTCATGGCAAACAGGATATCCATTCGGAGTTAATTTTAGCAGAGGTCATCCAAGATTTAATCCAGGAGAATTTACAACAGTTGATACGCTTTCTAGACACGAAGCTGATGCCGCTTTAATAATCGCAAGTGATCCTGTGGCAAATTTTCCAAAACCAGCAATTGATCATATTACAAGCGACAAATGTAAATTAATTTCAATAGATACAAAAAATACACCTACAAGCGAAGCTGCTCATGTTTCAATTCAAACCAGTACATATGGTATTAATACAGGCGGAACAGTTTATAGAATGGATGATGTCCCAATTAGTTTAAGACCAGCTTTTGATTCACCGTTTCCAAGTGATTTAGAAGTTCTCACAAAACTTAGAAAAAAGGTAAATGAGTTGTCAAAAAAAGCTAACAGGCCATACGCAACTAAAAAATACATTTAATTAATCAACAAAAAAAATTAAGGATTAAAATAAATCTATGAATAATGAAGTTCGTATAATTAATGGTATAGTTTTCGACCCAACAAATGGTATTGATGGAAAAGTTTCTGACATCTATATAAAAGATGGAAAAATTGTTTCAAAAGTTTCTGATTCAGCAAAAGTAATAGATGCTAAAGGAATGGCTGTTATGCCAGGCGGAGTGGATATCCATTGTCATATTACTGGCCCAAAAGTTAATTTAGCAAGAAAATTAATGCCAGAAGACCACCGTTTGGATCCACATTTTAAAACACCAAATACTCAGTCAGGTTCTGGTGGAATTGTTCCTTCTACTTTCGCAACGGGTTATAGATATGCAACACTAGGTTATACAACTGCAATGGAGGCAGCAGTTCCTCCTCTTACAGCAAGACATGCATTGGAAGAAATGTACGACACACCAATAATTGATAATGGATTTTATGTTTTACTAGGTAATAATTTATTTTTGCAAAGTTTAATAGCTGAAGGCAGGCATGAAGAATTTAAAGAAGCTGTTGCATGGTGGTTAAATGCCACTAAAGCATATACTGTAAAATTAGTTAATCCGGGAGGTGATGAACCTTGGAAAGGACATAAAAATCTCAATGTAAAAGACATTGATGAAGATAGTAAAGCTACAGATATTGCACCAAGAAAAGTTATAGAAGCATTTATAGATGCTGTTCATGAGTTAGGATTGCCACATCCGCCGCATATACATTGTAATAATCTTGGTCACAGTGGAAATTTTGATACAACTTTAGAAAGTATGAAAACCGCTGGTGATAGAAGGCTGCATGTTGCGCATATTCAGTTTAATAGTTACGCAGGCGAATTAGGTAAGCCACCAAAGTCAGCCTCAAAAGAAATTACAGATTATGTTAACGATCATGAAAATATTACATGTGATGTTGGACAGGTAATGTTTGGTAAAGCTATGTTTATGACTGCTGATGCCCCTTTAACTTATTTATTAAGAAGTTATAAAAAAGAAAAATGGGTTAATGCAGATACTGAGTGTGAGAGTGGTTGCGGGATTTTGCCTTTTGACTATCAAGGTATGATTTACACTCACGCATTGCAATGGGCTATTGGTTTAGAAATCTTTTTACTTTCAAAAGATCCTTGGAGAATAGTTTTATCTACAGATCATCCAAATGGTGGTTCATTCGCAAATTATCCATTAGTAATAAAATTGTTAATGGATTATGAGTTTAGAAAAATTGCTATGAAAAGTGTAAATCAAAAAGCAATGAATAGCACCATACTTGGCGAATTAAAAAGAGAGTACACATTGAACGAAATTTGTATCGTTACAAGAGCTGGCCCAGCAAAATGTTTAGGTTTAAAAGACAAAGGTCATCTTGGGGTAGGGGCTGATGCTGATATTACTATTTACGATATGTTAGAAGATAAAGAAGAAATGTTTAACGCGCCAAGATATGTTATGAAATCTGGCCAACTACTAATTGCTAATCATGAATTTGTTAGCGACTATACTGATAAAAAAGTATTACGGGTTGCACCTGACTATGATAAAGATATTGAAAAAGTCATTAAGCCTTTTTTTGATGATTTCTATTCAATTTCTTATAGTAACTATGCTATTGACGACGAATATTTGCATGGCACTGGTAAAATTATTAAAACTAAGAAAAAGAAAAGCATTTATGAAAATTAATAATACAGAGATAGTTGATACATATGCAGAAGCATTTTCAATGTGGTCAGCAAAAGTAATTATCACGGCTGAAAATGATTATTGGGCAGAGGGCGCTGCACGCGCAATGACAGGTATGGCAACATCAGTTATCGGTTGTAAATGTGAAGCAGGTATAGATATGAAACTTTCTCCAGAAGAAACACCTGATGGAAGACCTGGTTATAGCATTCTTCTTTTTACAATGGATAAAGATAGTCTTGGCAAAAGACTTGTTGAAAGAATTGGACAATGTGTAATGACTTGTCCTACAACTGCATGTTTCAGCGGTTATGATTCAGATGAAACTGTAAATGTTGGTGGAGCTTTGAGATATTTTGGAGACGGACACCAAATAGGAAAAAAAATAAATAATGAAAGGTATTGGAGAATACCAGTTTTTGATGGAGAATTTATTATACAAGAAAACTTTGGGGTAAAAGAGTCTGTAGGTGGTGGAAACTTTTATATACTTGGCGACAATGTTAGCACATGTTTAGAAGCTTGTTACGATGCTGTAAAAGTTATGAAAAGAGTTAAGAATGTAATAATGCCATTTCCAAAGGGAGTTGTTCGAAGTGGTAGTAAAGTTGGGTCAAAATATAAAGCTCTAATAGCATCAACAAACCATATTTATTGTCCAACAATAAAAGGAGTAGTAAAAGATTCTGCTGTACCTGAAAATGTTCATACTTGTTACGAAATAGTTGTAGATGGTGCTGATGAAAAAGCAGTTTCCGAGGCAATGAGAGTTGGAATGAATGCTGCAGCAAAAGAAGGTGTTATACAAATTACTGCAGGAAATTTTGGTGGAAAACTTGGAAAATATAAGTTTTTCTTAAAAGATCTTATATAAAATAAAATATTATGAAATTAGAATTACATACAAAACCAGAAGTACCATTAGAGGCAGAAAGTATCACACCTGCAGTTATAAATAAATTAAAAGCGAAAGAAATAGAGAAGCTAAAAATTTATCATGGAAATAGAGAAGTAAATATAGCTGATTTTTTTTCTATTTCGGATAACAAATCAGAATTGCTAGAGGTTTCTGGTGATATGCACAAAATAAAGTATTTAGGTGCAAATATGAAAAGTGGCGAAATACAAATCGAAGGAGATGTAGGAGCTCATCTTGGTTCTGCAATGTCAGGAGGATTTATAAAAGTTAATGGAAATACTGGTGATTGGATTGCCCCCGAAATGTCAGGCGGAAGAATTCATATTACTGGCAATAGCGGTCATTGTGTAGCATGTGCTTATAGAGGAGCCTCAAAGGGAACTTCGGGTGGTGAGATTATAATTGAAGGTAATGTAAAAAATGAGTTAGGTCATGGAATGTCTAATACAACCATTTTAGTTGGAGGTAACACCGGAGATTTTACCGGCGTAAATATGCATTCTGGAACAATCCTAGTATTAGGAGAAGCAGGCATTAGAACTGGTGCAGGAATGAAAAGAGGAACTATAGTTTGTAAAAATAATATAGAGGTTCTCCCTACTTTTTCTTATGATTGTATTTATAACCCTGTATATTTAAAATTATTTTTTAAATATGTAAAAGAGAATACAAAGTTTAAAATTGAAGAAAAATTTATAAACGGCTCTTTTCATAGATGGAGTGGTGATGCAATCGAGATGAATCGTGGTGAACTTTTGATTTATTCAGCATAGGTATATAATTTATAGAAGTAATTAGGAGTATTTATTATGACAACAGTAGTAACAGATAATTGTAGAGGATGCAGATTTACTGACTGCGTTTCCGTTTGTCCTGTTGAAGCATTTCATGTTGATGATGAAATGTTATATATAAATCCAGATGTTTGTATTGATTGTAGCGCTTGTGTTCCCGAATGTCCTGTTGAAGCAATATTTGAAGAGGATGATTTGCCTGATGGACAAGAACATTGGGTGGATATTAATGAAGAAAGATCGCAGGAAACCCCAAACATAACTGAAACCCTTGAACCTTTAGAAGGCGCAGAAGATAAAAGGGAAGCATTAGGTTTATAAAAAAATTTATAAAGAGTGAAAAAATGAGCAAATTAGGAAGTGCGGATAACCCGTTAAAAGTAGCAATTGTTGGAGCCGGGCCAAGTGGTTTTTATGCAGCGGATGCTCTAATTAATTCAGATTTAAAAGTAGAAGTAAACCTTTTAGAAAAATTATGCGCACCTTACGGTCTTGTACGAACAGGCGTAGCTCCAGACCATCCATTAATTAAAAAAAGTATTGAAAAATTTGCTGTAATGGCTGAGCCAAAAGAATTTAATTATTTTGGGAATGTTGCTGTTGGAAAAGATATTAAAGTTGATGAATTAAAAGAAACACATCATGCAGTTATAATTACAATGGGGGCTGAAACAGATAGAAAACTTGGTATACCTGGTGAGGACTTAAAAGGAAGTCATACTGCTACAGAATTTGTAGCTTGGTATAATGGTCATCCTGAATATAGAGAGAGAGAATTTGATCTTTCTCACGAAACTGCAGTAATAATTGGGCAAGGTAACGTTGCAGCTGATGTAGCAAGAATACTAGCTAAAACTGTCGATGAGTTAAAAAGTACTGATATTTCTCAGCATGCTTTAGATGTTCTTAAAGATAGTAAAGTGAAAAATATTTATATTGTAGGAAGAAGAGGACCTGCTCAAGGAGCCATGACATCAAAAGAATTAAAAGAATTTGGTGATCTACGAGAGTGCGATACATTTGTAGATCCATCAGAAGCAATTTTAAATAAATCAAGCCAAGAAGAATTATCAGATAGAAATGGAAGAGCAGCTAAAAAAATTTATGAACTATTTGCTGGTTACGCAGAACCAAAAAAACCACATAAAGCAAGAAGTTTTCCTTGGACTAGAGCATATGAAAAGCCAAGAAAATGTCATATACAGTTTTTAAGAAGTCCAGTTGAATTAAAAGGTAATAAAAAATTAGAGACAGTAGTTTTTGAAAAAAATGCTCTTTCGGGAGATCCATTCAAGCAATCTGCAAGAGGGACGGGCAAGCTAGAAGAATTAAAAGCAGGTGTTTTGTTTAGAAGTATAGGTTACAGAGGAGTAGCACTTGATGGCGTGCCTTTTCATGATGCATGGGGTGTAATACCAAATGATAAAGGAAGAGTGCTTGAAGAGCATGAAAGCGAATTGGTCGTACCGCAGCTTTATACTGCTGGCTGGATAAAGAGGGGTCCAAGTGGAATTATTGGTACAAATAAAGCATGTGCTAATGAAACAATTGCCGAACTTATGCAAGATATAGATAAGCTAGATGATAAAAAAGAAAAATTGGGAAATAAAAAAATTCGTGAAATTTTAGATAAAAATAATGTCAGATTCATTAATTTTATTCAGTGGGAAGTAATAGATAAGGAAGAAGTAAAAAATGGTAAGCCTAAAGGTAAACCTAGAGAAAAATTCACGTACACAGAGGAAATGCTAGGCTTATTAACATAAGCTTCTAAAGCATTAAAAAAAAATATATGAAAATATTCCACGGATTTAATTTAAACAACATCCGGGGTGATTTTTTTGGCGGTTTAACAGCAGCTATAGTTGCGCTTCCCCTAGCTTTAGCTTTTGGAGTTGCTTCAGGATTGGGCCCTTTGCCAGGTTTATATGGGGCAATAATCGTTGGATTTTTTGCAGCATTATTTGGGGGCACTTCTTTTCAAATTTCTGGCCCAACTGGCCCAATGACTGTTGTTGTTGCATCTATTTATATATATTTTAATAAAAATTTAGATATAGTATTTCTTATTATTTCTTTATCTGGACTAATCCAGATTTTAATTGGTATTAGTAAGATCGGAGAGTATGTTCAAAAAATACCAAAATCAGTTGTCACCGGTTTCATGAGTGGCATTGGTGTTATTATAATTTGTTTGCAAATTCCAATAATTTTTGGTCTAAAGCCAGAAGGAAGCGCAATTTTATCATTATTAAATTTACAATATATTATGAACTTCAATATCGATTCTTTATTAATTGGAATTGTAGGTTTAATTATTGTAATTTTATTCCCTGTTAGAATTGACGCATATATCCCAAGACCTATTATTGCACTTGTTTTGGGAACTATCTTATCTAGTTTGTATTTTTTAAATCAACCGTTAATTGGTGAAATACCTTCAGGTATTCCAAATTTTTCAATATATGTTCCAAGCTTAGATGAGTTACCAATAATATTATATTTTTCTTTAATGCTAGCATTACTTGGTGTTATTGATAGCTTGCTTACATCAATAGTTGCGGACAATATGACAAACACAAAACATTTACCAAATAGAGAGTCTGTAGGACAAGGTATAGGAAATGTCATTTCTGGTTTATTTGGAGGATTAGCAGGAGCAGGAGCTACAATGCGTACCGTTGTAAATATAAAAAGCGGCGGCAAAACACCTTTATCAGGATTAATACATTCAATAGTTTTAATAATGATTTTAGTTTTTTTTGGAAACTATGCCGCTATGATTCCGTTATCAATATTAGCTGCAATATTATTAAAAGTTGGTTACGATATTATTGATTGGAATTTCTTTTTAAGTATGAAAAAAAAATCAATTGAAGATAAATTAATAGTTTTTACAGTAATTTTATTAATTGTTTTTTCAAATTTAATAGTTGCGATTTTTATCGGGATTTTGATGTTTTATATCTCACAAAAATTTCTGCAACAACAATAAATTTTATAAAAGGTCATAATTAATGATAAAAATTTATTTACTGATTTGGTCTAAAAAAAGATATTTTTCTTGCTCTTAAAGCCAATATTGCTAGTGATAATATTAAGATAGCACCTGCTTCATAAATTAAAATTTCTGGATCAAAATCTTTCCTTTGAAGAATTATTAAACGTGCTAATGCAGTTATCGCAATAAATATTGGGTGGGAAATAGCAATTCTATTTTCGACATAATATTCTTTGATCATTCCTATAACTTCTAGAAAAATAAACAATAATAATATGTCAGCCAAACTAACTAAACCTTCTACTATGACCTTTTGAACTTCTTGGCCAATAGCTGTAATAGTAGCTACTAATAATACAATCAGTAT
>CAJXAV010000025.1 GCA_913050095.1 uncultured Gammaproteobacteria bacterium | reverse complement strand
TAAGCATTACATTTCTTCTTGGTTGAACACGAACATCATATCCATAACCATCAGCGTACTTACCCTCTTTTTTTGCACCTCTTAGATCGCTATCAGTTGGTAACCAATGTGTAGCAATGAATTCACCCTTACTGTTGTATTCAGCTAATGCAGTTCTTCCACCATTATCTTTGTTATTTGAAAGACCAGAAACCATTATTCTACCAGGTAAAGCGTAAAATGTATGAGGCCCAACAACACCACCTGTTTTTTCAACAAAATCAGTTATAACTTTGTGTAATGTAGGTTTTCTTGGGTTTGTGTGCACATCAAATATAAATATTTTATTGCTATCTAAGCCTCCAGCCCACAAATAATGTCTATCATCGCTCAATCCAGAATGATGCGCTTCATTTCTTCCTCCAACAGAAAGAACACTTACTACTTTCGCGTAAGTTTTTGATTTTGGATTAACATCAATTGTAACTAATTTATCTTGTTCATCACCAAGGCCTTCAACTCCTAATGTCCAAACATATACATAATCCTCTTGACCAACAATTTTAGCCATATATGGAGACATACATGTTTCGTCAGCTACTGACACTGAACTTACAGCTAATAAAGCCGCTCCTAATATTGAAATTCCAAACTTTCTTAAATCCATAGTTTTCCCTCATTCATTTATAGTTCTTGAATTACATATTATGAACGATTAAGCTTTAAGGTCAAGACTATAGTAGGTATTTATACCTCTTTCATTTAGTCTAATTTGATAAAATATTTTAGAACCGAGCATAAATGCTATAAAAATTTATATAAATTTAAAAAAGGAAAATTAATGTATTTCAATAACTTAAGAAACTACATCAAGTATAGCTTACTAATTATTGTTTTGATTATTAGTAATAATTCAAATGCCGAGATTGGAGGCAATTTTATATTAAATGATTTTGATAATAATAAGTTTGATATAAGCTTATCTAAAAAAGTAAAAATAGTCTTTTTTGGTTTTTTAAATTGTCCTGATATTTGCCCGACAGCACTTTCTGAGGTATCGAATCTTATGAAAAAACTTGATGGCTTGTCAGAGAACATTTTACCAATTTTTATTACTGTTGATCCAGAAAGAGACACGCCAGAATTGTTAAAAAATTATTTATCATTTTTTGATAATAGGATAATTGGCTTAACAGGTACACAGGATCAAATAGAAACAGTTTCGAATCAATATCACGTTTACTATAGTTATCAAAATAAAGGTGATGAAGAAAATTATACAGTTAACCATACTGCCAATTTATATCTTTTAGATGAGGATAATAATGTTGAAAAAATATTTATGCCAGGAACACCATTTTCAGAATTTTTTAAATATGTAAATCGTTATCTTATGAAAGACGTTAAAAATTTACCGCTAAACTAAATTTATTTACGTATTATTTTGTATAAAAAAGAAAATATTAAAACAAATAAACTTCCCAAGACAGCAAATAAATAATCATTAGACATTTCGAAGTTGCTTACCATAAAAACATCCGTCTGAATCATATCTCCCGCAATCCAGCCTAGTAATGCTGAGCCCAAATATATAATTACTGGATATTTATCAATTAATTTTAAGATTATACCGCTACCCCATATTATTATAGGCACGCTTAATAATAATCCGAATACTACCAAATAAATATTACCGTTTGCTGCAGCAGCTATGGCAACAGAATTATCTAAACTCATAACAAAATCAGCAACTATAATTGTTTTAATAGCTGCAAATAAATTTTTTTCTGATTTTACAGTAATGTCATTAACCTTATTACTATCAAGAACTAATTTAATTCCTATCCATAACAATAATATGCCGCCAACTATTTTTAAACCGGAAATTAACAGCAAAGTTGTTGCAAAGAAAACCATTATCACGCGAAGGAAAATAGCACCCAAAGCACCATAAAAAATCCCAAGTTTTCTTTGTTTTGCTGGTAGATTTTTGCATGCTAGAGCAATAACTATAGCGTTATCACCACCCAATATAATATCAATTGCAATTATTTGCAAAACCGCGATAAAAGCTTGATTGTAAAATATTTCTTCCATAGATTAATAAATTTGCTTTTTTTAGCTCATCGTGAAGAAAACTATAATTTAAGTTTTATTGAATTTTGTCAACTTTTGAGGCTAATATAAAATCACTTTCTGCAAGCCCTTGTATTGCATGTGTGTATATTTTAATAATGGCATACCCCCAGCCAAAACTTATATCTGGGTGATGACCTTCATTTTCTGCTATTTCACCAACTTTATTTACAAATACTTGGCTGCTCACAAAATCTTTAAATTTGAATTCTTTAGTTAGAAAAAATTTATTTTCTTCTTTTTCATTTACAACCCAACCATCAACTTTTTTTAAGTAATCGTTGATTTGCTCTATTGTGAATGCGGGAATGCCTCCTTCGCAAGGTACGCATTTTTTGCTTGATAAATCTTCTGTCATGCTCTTTTATATGATTTGGTTTAAATTAAATAAAACATACCACATTGTTAATATAATGCAATTCTATGAAATTAAATATTTTTAATTGCAAAAGCAATATCTATAGCTTGTTTATTTTGCCAAATATCATGGACTCTAAAAATATTAATATTAGCTGCTACTCCTAGGGCCGATGTAGCACATGTTCCTGAAATTCTATCTTCGGGGTTATTATTACCTGATAAGTCACTAAATATTTTCTTTCTGCTAGTACCTAGTAGCGTGTAATAGCCAATATTTGAAATTTTATCTAAATTCTTTAATATTTCTAGATTATGCTCAACTTTTTTACCAAACCCTATTCCCGGATCTATAATTATTTTATTCTTTTTTATACCGAGACTAATGGCTTTTTCTGCTTGTGTTTTTAAAAAGCTACTTATCTCATTTGTTACATCATTGTATTTTGGGTCATCTTGCATTGTCTTTGGTGAGCCTTGCATATGCATGATACAGTAATAAATATTATTATCTGATATTAATTTCATCATTTCATGATCTTCAGTACCACCACTTACATCATTAATCATTTCAACTCCAAGATTTATTGCTGCTTTTGCAACATCAGAAGAAGTTGTGTCTACACTAATGATTACATTATTCGGGATTATTTTTTTTAATTGAGATATTACGTCGATAATCCTTCTTTTTTGCTCAACAGCTGGAACCCTATCTGACCCTGGTCTAGTAGATTCGCCTCCAATGTCAATAATAGATGCTCCTTGTTCAATCATAATCATTGCCCTTTCCACGGCTGACTCACAAGACACATAGGAACCACCATCAGAGAAACTATCTGGCGTTATATTTAAAATCCCCATAATTATTGGTTTATTAAAATCTAATTTATTATTCATTTTTTTATATTACCGATATTGAATATATTTAATTCCTCGCCTAAGTCTATAGACATTAAGTCTTTAGAAAAAATAACTTTTCCTTTATATTTTTTACCAATCTCAGATAAAACAAAATCTTCACTTACACCAAATAATAACGCATGATTTAATATAGTCAATTTAGGTTTTGTTTTATTTAAAATTTTTATTATTTGATTAATGCTAGTATGAGTTGAAAAGACTTTTCTTAGTTTTTTATTATTTTGATAAATCTTACTCGTAGTGGCAATTATTTCATGTATAAGAATATCACTACCAATATAATTATTTATAAGATTTTCAGAATATGTTGTATCTCCAGAATAAACTATTTTTTTATCTTTAAAAATTATTTTGAATCCATAGGAGTTATCAATATGACCATGAGAATTTTCAAAAGGTAAGACCTTTATTTTTTTTAAACTATCATTATTTATCTTTGAAAAGTTAAAGCAATTAATATTAGATTTAATATTTTTATTATACCTATATTTGATGTCTTCCTTAAACGCATTTCTTATCGAATTACAAAATGACTTAATACCTTTAGGTCCATATACATTTGTATCTTCTTTTTTTTGCCATAAATTACTGGTTAACCAAAAATCAGGAAGCCCAACAATATGATCAAAATGAAAGTGAGATATATAAATATCTTTGATTTTTGAGAAATCATTTCCAATTTGATTTAATCTTAAAGTTGTACCCCTTCCAATATCTAAAATTATTTCTTCATTTTTGTTTTTTATAAGCACAGATGGACCAAGTTTATTTATGTCTGGACGAGGAGAACCAGTTCCTAGAAATGTAATGTTAAGAACATTACTAGAATAAGAATTATTAGCGAAAATTAAAAATATAAATATTAATATAAATTTAATCATTAGTATCAATCTTTAAAACAGCCATAAAGGCTTCTTGAGGTAATTCAACTTTTCCAACTTGTTTCATGCGTTTTTTACCTAACTTTTGTTTTTTCAATAACTTCATTTTTCTTGTTACGTCCCCGCCATATAATTTCGCAGTAACATCTTTTCTGTAAGCTTTTGTTGTAGCTCTTGAAATAATTTGTGAACCTATAGCAGCCTGTATTGCAATATCAAAATTTTGTCTAGGTATTACATCTTTCATTCCATTGACAAGCTTTCTTCCAATACTTTGTGATCTTGATTTATGTACGATTAATGATAAAGCGTCTACTTTTTCACCGTTAATCAATATGTCTAATTTTTGTAAGTCAGATTTTTCAAATGAATGTATAAAGTAGTCAAAAGATGCATAACCTTTTGTGCATGATTTTAATTTATCAAAAAAATCTAAAACTACTTCATTTAACGGCAAATAATATTCTATCAATGCTTGCCCGCCAACATATGAAATTTTGATTTGCTTTCCTCTTTTTTGTTCGCACAAGGTTATTACGTTCCCAATAAATTCGTTTGGCACTAACATCGATGCTGAAATAACTGGCTCATGTATTTCTTCAATACTCGACATATCTGGCAGAGAACTTGGGTTATCAACTTCTATTGAGCTACCATCTTTTTTTATAACTTTATATACAACTGTAGGTGAAGTAGAAATCAAATCTAGTTGATACTCTCTTTCTAATCTTTCTTGAATAATTTCCATGTGTAACATGCCCAAAAAACCACATCTAAATCCATGCCCAAGTGCCTTTGAGGTTTCAGGCTCATAATCGAAAGAAGAATCATTTAGCTCAAGTTTTTCAAGGGCATCTCTAAAGTCTTTATAATCATCACTATTTATAGGAAATAAACCAGCAAAAACTTTTGGTTGAATTTCTTTAAAGCCTTCCAACGGTTTGCTTGTATCGTCATCATAAGAAAGTATAGTATCACCAACTTTTGCAGATGCTATATCTTTAACGCCTGCAACTAAGTATCCTACCTCCCCTTCGTTAATTTTCTTTAATTTATTTACTTTTGGAGAGTAGCATCCTAATTCTTCGACTTGATAGGTAACATTTGTTGAGGCAAGTTTTATTTTTTGTTTTATTTCTAATGACCCATTAACAACTCTAACAAGTGAAACAATGCCTAAATAATTATCAAACCAAGAATCTATAATTAAGGCTTTAAGTTTTTTACTATTTGTAACTTTAGGTGGTGGTATTTTATCTATTATATTTTCTAACAAATCTTCTACACCAAGTCCTGTTTTAGCACTTACTCCAATTGCATCTGAAGTTTCAATACCAATTATTTCATTTATTTGATTTTTTACAGCTTCTTGGTTTGCTGACTGCAAATCAATTTTATTTAAAACAGGTAAAATTTCTAAATCTAACTCAACAGCTTTGTAACAGTTTGCAACACTTTGGGCTTCAACACCCTGAGAAGCATCAACAACAAGAAGCGCTCCCTCACAAGCAGCCAGAGAGCGTGACACTTCATAAGAGAAATCAACATGCCCAGGAGTATCTATAATATTAAATTGATAAGTTTTGCCATTTTTTGAGCAAAAATTTAATCTTACACTTTGCGCCTTTATTGTAATCCCTCTTTCCTTTTCAAGATCCATGGAATCAAGAATTTGAGCACTCATCTCTCTTTCAGTTAAACCTCCGCAAATTTGTATAAATCTATCTGCAAGCGTAGATTTTCCATGATCAATATGAGCTATAATAGAAAAGTTTCTTATTAAATCTTTATCAAATTCAGACATAAAAAATCACTCTATTTTTATGGCTAAATAAAGAGAGTTTCCTTGTGACCTTCTTACCAAAAGGGAAGCAAAATCACCTTTCTTCATACTTTTAACAATTTTTTCAAATTGATTAATGTTTTTAATATTTTTCCCTGATATTTGATAAATAATATCATTTTTTAGAAGCCCGCTTTCATAAGCAGGATTTGATAGAATTTCCTTTACTTTAATACCAAAATTACTATCCAAGCCAAGGCTGTTTCTTTCTGAGTCGGAGAGATTTGACACCCTCATCCCAAGAATTTTTTTTGATGCGAAAGATTTTTTTGGCTCCATTTTTTTAGACATTTTTTGAACTGGTAATTCTTCAACTTTAAATTTTATTGTTTTATTTTTTCCATTTCTAAGAATTTCTATTTTCACCTTTTTCCCGACTTTTGTATTACCAACTATCGGTGGTAAAGATGATGATGTTATTATTTTTTTTCCATCAAATTTTAATATAATGTCACCAACTTTTAGATCAGATTTTGACGCTGGACCATCAGGAATAATTTTTGAAATTAACGCTCCAGAAGGATTTTTCATACCGAAGGATTTAGCCAAATTATTTGTGACCTCCTGTATATAAACACCTAGCCATCCTCTTGAAACTTTTCCAGATGTTTGTAACTGCTTTATAACATTTTCAGCTACATCCATTGGTATCGCAAAAGATAGTCCCATAAATCCACCAGACCTACTAAAAATTTGCGCATTAATACCGACAACTTCTCCATCTAAATTAAATAGTGGGCCACCTGAATTACCTGGATTTATTGCAACATCAGTTTGAATAAAAGGAACATAATTATCATTTGGCAAACTTCTACCGATTGCACTTACTATTCCAGCTGTCACTGTGCTTTCAAAACCAAATGGGGATCCAATAGCTAAAACCCATTGTCCAACTTTAAGATTTTCAGATTTACCTATTTTTACAGGTTTTAAATTTTTAGCTTTTATTTTTAATAAAGCTATGTCACTTGAAGGATCAGATCCAATTAGTTTTGCGTCAAGTTCTCTTTTATCATTTAATTTTACAATTATCTGGTCTGCATCAGCAATTACATGGTGATTAGTAATGATATATCCATTAGAGGAATATATAAATCCAGATCCCATAGACTGAGATTTTCTCGGTATTTTTTTTTCTGGATTATCAAAACCCTTATCACCAAAAAACTTTTTCAAGAAATCATTTAATTCATCATTTGGAATCTGGGGATTTTGCTCTTGAGATTTTTTATTATTTTTTCTAACTGTACTAATATTCACTATGCTTGCATTATTGTCATCAACTAACTTAGTGAAATCCGGAAGATTCACGTTGTTTGAGAATGCTGTATTAGTTGTAAATGTTAATAATAGAAATATATAGGATGGTATTTTAATTAAATTTTTCATATTTGCCTTAGTTCGTAAATTATATTAAATTATACGCATTCTATCATAAAGGTCGCATAAAATTTTAAAACAAGTTGAAAATACAAGTATATTTGATGTTCTTATAATCGGTAGTGGCGCAGCTGGGAATAGTCTAGCTTTGCAACTCCCAAGCACAATGTCCATTGGACTTATTTCAAAAACAGAGCTTCATGAAGGTAGCACATATTACGCTCAAGGTGGGATTTCTGCTGTTTTAAGCAATATTGACTCTATTAATCAACATGTTGAAGATACAATGGAAGCTGGAGCTGGTCTGTGCAAAGAAGACGTAGTCAAAGATGTGGCTAAAGATTCAAAAGAAATAATCGACTGGTTGTTAGAACAAGGTGTAAAATTTACAAAAAATGGTTCTGGTGCTGATGATAAATTACATCTAACGAAGGAAGGTGGCCACACCTATCCAAGAATTGTACATGCCGCCGATAAAACTGGTGAAGCTATCCAAGAAAGCCTTATCGACAAAGTAAGAAAAAAATCAAATATACAATTATTTACTCATCATGTTGCGATAGATCTTATTACTAAAAGTGATACTAAAACAAAAAATAAAAAATGTATTGGAGCATATGTTCTAAACAAAAAAAATAATCTTGTTAATGTTTTTAAAGCCAAATTTGTAGTGTTAGCAACAGGAGGTGCAAACAAAGTTTATTTATATACAAGCAATCCTGATACATCATCAGGAGACGGTATTGCAATGGCATACAGGGCTGGTTGCAATATAGCAAATATGGAATTTATGCAATTTCACCCGACATGTCTTTATCATCATAATGCTAAATCATTTTTAATAAGCGAGTCATTGCGTGGTGAAGGTGCAAGATTATTACTTCCTAATGGTAAATCATTCATGCATAAATACGATTCACGCGGAGTTTTGGCTCCAAGAGATATAGTTGCTAGAGCAATTGATAGTGAGATGAAAATTAATGGTCTGGATTACGTATTATTAGATATATCACATAAAAAAGATTTTTTTGTTAAAAAAAGATTTCCAAATATTTATAAAAAATGTCTTGAATTTGATATTGATATTACAAAAACAGCAATACCTGTAGTGCCTGCAACACATTATACATGTGGAGGAGTAAATATTGATCGAAATGCACGAACCAATATAACAAATCTATATGCTATTGGTGAAGTAGCTCACTCAGGACTACATGGGGCCAATAGAATGGCTAGCAACTCACTTCTAGAGTGTATATATTTTTCTAAAAAAGTTTTAGAAGATATAGAAAAAAATAAAAATCAAATACATGAGAATATAAATAATGATCATAAAAATAACAATGATAAAAAAGTTAGCGAAGAAATTATAATTAAACATTCTTGGAAAGATATAAGAACATTGATGTGGGACTATGTGGGAATTGTAAGAACTAACGAAAGATTACTTAAAGCAAAAATTAGAATATCTATATATAAAAAAGAAATTGAAGAATGTTTTAATAAAAATATTATATCAAGTGACCTTATAGAACTTAGAAATCTTATTTGTGTTGCAGAGATAATTATTATTTCAGCTTTAACAAGAAAAGAAAGCAGAGGACTACATTATAATATTGATTACCCAAAGATTAATAACACGCCAGAAGATACAGTAATTAATATATCGAACAAAAGTAATATTAAATTATTTCGCGAAAAATAGTATTCCTATAAAACCTTAATTCTTCTATTGAATCTTTAATATCTTGCAAGGCAATATGTTGAGGTTCTTTTCGAAACTTTATTTCTGGATACCACCTCTTAACTATTTCTTTTATAGTACTTACATCAAAATTTCTGTAATGAAAAAAATTTTCAAGATCAGGCATACATCTAGCTAAAAATCTGCGATCTTGACAAATTCCGCTTCCGCACATTGGTGATTTATTTTTTTCAACATATTTTGATAAAAATTCTATTGTCATCTCTTGTGCATCTAGGTAAGTATATGTACTAGATTCAATTCTTTTAACTAATCCAGATTTATTATGTTGATTAGTATTCCAGTCATCCATATCGTCCAAAGCTTTTTGTGGTGTTTTAATAGCTACAACAGGACCTTCTTCTATAATATTCAAATCTTTATCTGTAACAATGGTCGCTATTTCAATAATTCTATCATTAAAAGTATCCAGCCCTGTCATTTCAAGATCTATCCAAATTAAATTGTGCGAATTTTTTTTCATATTGACTAAGATATCATATTGATATTTATATTTCCTTACGTATTAATAAGCTGTTCTCTTGTCAAAGGCTTTTGATAACGTGTGCTGATCAAGATATTCTAGCTCACCTCCAACCGGCACCCCTTGAGCCAACCTTGTTACTTTTATTGAATTTTTGTTTGCTATCTCACCAATAACATGAGCAGTCACATCACTTTCAACTGTATAGTTTAGAGCCAAGATTAATTCTTGTGTTTCTCCACTTGAGAGTATTTTATCCAAATTATCAATACCAATTTCTTTAGGGCCAATGCCATCCAAAGGCGATAAACGTCCAAGCAATACAAAATATTTTCCTTTGTAATTCGTGCTATTTTCTAAATTAAATACATCTGCTGGACTTTCGACAACACATAACATATTTTTGCTTCTTCCAGGATCAGAACACAAATCACATTCTTCACTATGGCATAAATTTCTACAAGTCTTACAATTTTTTATATTTGTAACAACATCTTCTAATACGTGTGATAAATTTAAAGCATCCTCCTTTCCTCTTTGCAAAAGATGATATGTCATACGTTGTGCGGTTTTTTTTCCAACTCCTGGCAAACAAGTTAGAGCACTAATAAGATCTTCAATATATTTTTTATTTTCAGCCATGTTAAATAATTAAAAAGGTAAGTCTGTAGGCAAACCTTGTTTTGAAAGCACTGACATTTTTTCAGAAGACATTTTTTCGACTTCTCTTGAGGCTTTATTTATTGTTTCTTTTATTAAATTTTCTAATTTCTTATTTCCTAGGTTCTCAGTATTAGCTTGAAAGGATATTTTTTGAACTATATGATCACCATTAACAGTAATAGAAAGAATGTTATCATCATCCGTAACAGTTATATTCGTCTTGGAAATTTCCTTCTTTAACTTTTTCATATCTTTTTTCATTTTTTGAGCTTGTTTCATTAGGCCCATCATATCGCCCATACCACCAAGTCCTTTAAGCATAGCTATTCTCCTTTTTCCTATTCATTAATTTTAGTTGAATTATTAATTGTTTTTGCGTTAAATTTTTCTTTTATAGCTTTTACAAAGTCATCGTTTTCAATTTGTTCATTTGCGTCTGAAATTCTTGCGTTATAATTGTCTTCATTTTTTTTGTGCAACGTCTCTAAGTTTGAGTCTGATTTCGAAATTTCAATATTAATTTTTTGACCATAAAAACTTGATAGTGCTTCTTGAAGTTTATTTATAGATTTATCTGTTGCCATTTTTATAAGATTCTCTGATATCAGAAAATTAATATTATTTTCTCTTCTTGATTCAAATAAAATATTATTTGCTAAATTTTTTGTCATGCCATCTATTTCTAGCCTCTTAACAACAATATCCCAATTCTCTTCTACCGAAAGCATTTTTTTATCTGATTCAATTATATTATTTGTAAGATCGCCATCTTTTTCTTTCGCAACTTTTTCATTCTCATCTTTTTTTTTAGAATTTTTTGTAGGCGAATGCTCAACTGGTAAATTTTTTAAAGATTTTGAGTCTTCAAAATTGAAAGGTGAAAATAACAACATTCTTATCATCGTCATTTCAAAACAGCTTTTGTAGTTTGGGGCAAAATTAATATCCTTAAGATTTGATACAGCAATCTGATATAAAATTTGTACTTCTTCTTCTGAATATTTATTTGAAATTTTCTTAATACTATCCTCAAATATATTATCATTGATAACATTTGTGACTTTGAATATTGCTGACTGGTGCAATATTGAAATAATCTCTTCAAGTAAATTTTTGAAATCAACAGATTCATAATACAAACTATCAATAAAATTTAGTAATGAATTGGCGTCTTCTGATATGAGCATATTTATAATCTTATTGATATTTTCAGCTGGCATTAAACATAATATGTTACAAACATTCTTATATGTAATTTCCTTATCGCTATATGATATACATTGCTCTGTTAAGCTTATTGCATCTCTCATGCTTCCATCTGCTAATTTAGATATATTATTTATAGCCTTTTCTTCGTAAGCAATATTTTCTTTATCTAATATTTTATTAATTTGATTTTGTATAATCTCATTTGAAATTCTACTTAGATTAAAATGTAGACATCTTGATAAAATTGTACTTGGAATTTTCTGTGGGTCAGTTGTAGCTAAAACAAATTTTACATGCTCAGGTGGTTCTTCTAATGTTTTCAATAGAGCATTAAAGCTATGTGTAGACAACATGTGCACTTCATCTATTAAATATATTTTATATTTTCCTTGGGTTGGTAAATATTGTACGTTTTCCAATAATTCTCTTGTATCTTCAACTTTGGTTCTTGATGCAGCATCAACTTCATATAAATCTACAAATTGGCCTGAATCTATAGAGTTGCAGCTAAAACAATTGCAGCATGGTTTTGAGCTGACTCCATTTGTTTCGCAATTTAAACATTTTGCAAGAATTCTTGCTAATGTTGTCTTGCCAACACCCCTTGTTCCAGTAAAAAGATACGAATGATGCAATCTCATTTTATCCAAGCTATTTACTAATGCTGTAACCACAGGATCTTGTCCTACAAACTCAGAGAATAATTTTGGTCGCCATTTTGTTGCTAATACTATATTGCTCATATTGGATTTATGCTATCACAAATACAATTTTATTTAGTAAATTATTTAAATAAAAATACTATTATTGTTGGAACATATACTAAACCGAATACTGTTGAAAAAAGTACCGCTGAAGAAACCTTGTCTGGATGAACGTTTAAAACTGTAGCAAATATTACTGTATTCGCCGCAATAGGAACAATTGAAAGCAAGATAAATGCACGATATATTTCTTGGTTGTATATCTGTAAAATATTGTAATCTATTAATATTAAAAAAACGATAACTAGCGGCCATACTAAAAATTTACCAATAAAAGATAAAGCTATAAATTTATAATCAAATGAAAAGTTACTAATTTTAGATATACCAAACCCTATTAACATCATTCCTAAAACTACATAAGCTCCTTGCATACTTATTACAAAATTATCCATGTAATATGGAAGCGTCATATCAAATGAGAGGAAAATTACAGCGATTATAAAAGCATACAAAGCTGGGAGCTTTTTTAATCTTTCTAAAGATTCTTTGACTGTATATCTTCCTCTAGCAGTTAAATAATAAACTACTGTATTTTCAAATATAGTGACTCCTACAGTGCCAAGGATATAAATGCCGAAAATATTTTGATCAAAAAGTAATAGTGCAATTGGTATTCCAAAATACCCAGTGTTACCTTCTGCAGCAACTATAGAAAGAACATTTGCCCTAGCATCACCATATATTTTTTTTCCGTATTCATAAAATAAAAATGCAACTAAGGAGCATATAAGAAAAGCTATAATGGGCAACAAGAATGTACTAATACTTAAATTTGAATGCGTGATAGCTTCAAATATAACAAAAGGTGCGATAATATAAATTATTAATTTTCCGATACCTTTGGCATCAATTCCTAAATATTTGCCTGCTATATAACCTATAACAACAAATATATATAGTGGAATTATTTTAAATAATATCGAGATAAAAATTTCCATTTAGTACCTTTCCTTAATTTTATGAGGATTTAGAATTTATAAAATCTAAAAAAATGTCAGTTACGGCATAAGGATGTTTATAATTTTTTGTAAACAAAATTTTTAAATCACTTGCTAACATTTTAGAGTCTTCGGAGACATTATCATGAACTATAATCCCCTTATTTGTCTCCATAAATGAGAATCCAGAATAATGATTTCTACCTTCAACTTTTAGAATATAGTTTCTTGCACCAGCGTATAAAATATAAATATTAAAATCTAGCGCTTTTGAAAATGATTCAATCTGGTCGCCTTTTGTTCTAATATTTTTTATTTTTAATTTTTTTAGCTCTGTTTTTACTTCAAAACTATTAATTTTGGGTGATGTTAAAATATTAACTATAGAGCTTATAAATGGCACAAGAAAATCAGCAGCTTGTTTTGCTAAACTTTTTCGTATTGACTCTTGTAGCTTAACTTTTTTATCATCCATAATTTTTCAAAAGCAATTTAATAGTGCAGAATTAGAGATTAATATTTTTAACTAGTTTAAAAAAACAATTATACCTTGATTTATAAAAATTTTCTGCTCAGTATCTATAATATTTTATTTAAAACATAAAAGGCACACACTCATCCTAAATCATTTTAGTCTTGAATACTGCAATTGCTGTCAATATAATTGACTAAAGGCGCTCGAACACTAACTTTTATCTCTTTGTAGTTAATATGAATTTTGACATAGTGCATGCCGCTTTTAGCATCTTCTTCCGCCAAGATATTGTTCTTTTTAATAGTCTTAATTTTATAAACTCTTTTATAACCATTTGGATAAATTTCAATTAAATTTTTATTATTATAACTCCACTTTTTAATCTGACCATTATAGGCTCCACTTTCACATCTAAGATTAATCATCCTATCATTTACAGCATGTATTGTAGATGAGATTAAAAATATAAAAATTGTTGATAACTTAGTTTTCATAATCTTTTTTTACCAAATAATTTTTTATATGTCATCTTGACAACTTATTAATAAGTTAGTGTATTAACAATGGCGGAGAGGGAGGGATTCGAATCCATACCTGTCCTCTACGATTCAATTATACATGGATTTATAAAAAAGTGTCTGACAAGTGTCTGACAGGTTGCTAATTATTACTCAAATCATTTCAAGTATAGATCCTCATCAATGTCAGGGTATAAAAAATTTAAAATTCTATTCTGAATATCTTTTTTATTCTTTACTGGACTTATATTAAAATCTATTTTGGAATCATTTCTTATAAGAATTTCTGCTGCCATCTTATATTTATCAGTTCTAACAAAATCTTTTTTTGTTGGGTTTGAAATTCTTTTAATATTTAAATTATACAAGAGGTCTGCTGCTTTAACTCTTCTGCCAATTTTATTTAACTTTGCTCTATTGATAAAATCAAAATAATCTTCTGATTTACGTTTGGTTACTGAGTCAATTGCCGTAATAATTTCATCAGAAATACCTTCATCTTTTAATTTTTTAAAAGTCCAATTTGAATCTTCAATAACATCATGAAGCAGTCCAGTAACACTTTCTTCAATACTATCCATGGTACCCATAACATCTATACAATGATGTATATATTCACGCCCACCTTTATCAAATTGTCCCTCATGAGCGTCTAGCGCAATAGAAAACGCATTCGCAAGATATTCTTTATTATCATTTTCATAGAATGATGGTGACCTGCGAACTCTATCCCATAGATTACGATTTTTTTCAAATAATTTGCGTAGTTCTCGGTCTCGAATATTATTTTCGTCATCGGGTATTGCGTATCCAAATTGATACCGACAACTTTTACAATGATAGGCAGGAGAATCGCTATCTAAACAACACCCTCCACTAAAAAAAGATTTATTTTCATAGGCGTCTGGACCAGGTAAACCATAAGTGATATCTAAAATAAGTTCTGATCCACATCTTGGGCAAGATTTTACAGTCAATGCGATATCTATCCTAATATTATTTTAATAATATAAATGTAACAGATACATTAAATTAAGACTATTTTTATTGTTTAAAACTAAGAAGATTTATTTAAATAGTTGTTTGGTAATTTGTAAGGTGCATTAAGTAATATTCTTTCACATGAATTATACATGGATTTATGAACGCTTTTAGTACCGTAAATATCTCTAATGTATCCTTGATCATACGGAATTTTGTTTTTGATAAACCCTGTCCAATCTCCTATTTCCATTGGATAATCCTCAACTTCTATAATTTCTTCATCGTATATCTCTCTGGTTATAGATTCTAATCTAGATACAAAGGGTATATGGTCTAAAAAACTATATTTTAAATCAGATAATTCAAAATGTTTTTTCATTAGTGAATCTGCTCTTAACTCAATATATGATGCTTTTGGTGCTTTTCCATCTAACTCATGAGTTAGTTCTGCTTTATCAGATAAGATAGTATCTATAACCCCTGATTTTAATTCACGCATTGCGCGTAACTTAAATTTATCATACCTTTTAGAATCATCTGGATGTAAGATTCCCTTCCCTAAATTTTTAATAAAATCTGACATATAAAAAATTATATAGTTAATAGTATTAATTTTAAAGGTTATTTGATGGCGGCGGAGATGGCAGGATTCGAACCTGCGGTTGGTTTGACCCAACACTTCCTTTCCAAGGAAGCACGATAGACCACTCTGACACATCTCCAAAGACAAAAATGATTTTATCATACTGTCAGACAAGTGTCTGACTTTGTAATTTTAAGATTTGTTGTGTGTAAAGGATTATAAGAAATTTAGGAATGTATCTTCTAAATTCGAATCCATTCCATCACCCTAAAATGTAAGTATACCTTGATTCTTAAAAAAGTGTATGACTAGTGTATGACAGGTCAGTCTTGATTCTTGGAATAAGACTTATCAATAAAGAGAATGGAAATATTAAAACCTAGATTTTTTCAATGTTTGTAAATTTAAATTTAAAAGTTCTACCTTCAAAATCTGGACTAGCATCCATACCAAAATCTAATACATCATTTAGTAAATCCGTTGCATCAAGAGATGGTGTAGTAGTACTAAGACATTCGTTTTGAGATGTTTTTCCTTTTAGAAAGTAACCAGTAAATTTTACTTTATCTCCTTCAGAAAAAACACTTCCTTCATTCAATTCTAATATTATTTCGTGCAAACTCTCATTTACGACATACTGTTTTACCTTATATTGTTTATCTAATTTACCATCATCACTTAAAATTATTTCAATGCCCATACTTCCAGAATCATTAGCATATATTTTTTTTACATGACCGATGAAGTTAGTTTTTATTCCATAAGCGTCAAAAGTTTTTGAACTACATAATTCTTTACTTGCTTTTATCCAAACTAATTTAATCTTAGCATCATTATATCCTGACTTTATTTTTGCTAAAGTTTTATTAGTAAAATCAATTAAAAACAACTGCTGCTTAGGCAAATTTTTAGTAACCATTTTTGTATGTTTCATCTCACCATCTTTCCACTCTCCCACATATTTTTCTCCATCGGCAAAAGTATATGTGCCTTGTCCATGTCTTTTATTATTTTTAAATTCACCGACGTATTTAAATCCATCAGGTTGGGTCCAAGTTCCCTGACCATTCCTAAGGTCATCTTTCCACTCTCCTACATATTTAAATCCATCAGGATGGGTCCAAGTTCCCTGACCATTCCGAGCGCCATCTTTAATTTTTCCTACATATTTCGCTCCATCAGGAAAGTTATAGGTTCCCTGACCATTCTGAGTGCCATCTTCATATTCTCCTATGTATTTGACGTTCTTATCGTTCTTTCCCTCGAATATTCTATCCTTAAAAACACCTATATATATTCTCCCGCTACTAGATGTTAAACTCCCTTCACAGTTGTCCCATTTACTCTCATCACCTTCGCAAGGAGGTAAACTCCATGCTTGTGGAATTAATAAAAGTAAATAAAAGATTGTAATAGCGGGTAATTTTTTCATAAAAATGATTTAACCATAAAGATTATAAAGTTTTGAATTAAATTATTCTTTAATTTATCAGTTCATAAGAAAAAGTAAAGTGTAATGAAATTGGCAAATTATTTTTACGCAGACTTCGTATAAAGAAGACTTCGGAGAGACCGTGATTCGAACCCACGGTTGATTTGACTCAACACTACCTTTCCAAGGTAGCACAATA
>CAJXAV010000024.1 GCA_913050095.1 uncultured Gammaproteobacteria bacterium | reverse complement strand
CTCATTTTATTTAGTCTCCGTTAATAACTAAACTGCAGCTGCTCCAGCTACGATTTCTGAAAGTTCTTGTGTTATTGATGCTTGTCTTGCCTTATTGTAAATTAGTTGTAATTCATCTATTAAATTACTAGCGTTGTCTGATGCACTTTTCATTGCAACCATTCTGGCTGACATTTCACATGCAACATTTTCAACAATTCCTTGGTAAACCAACGACTCAATATATCGTATTAATAAATTATCAATTACACTTTTTGAGTCTGGCTCATATATGTAGTCCCAATGATGCGAGAACTCTTTTTCCATGTCTGGGTTTGTAGGTAGTAAATTTACTATGCCTGGTTCTTGCGACATTGTATTTACAAACTTATTTTCTGCTAGATGCAGTTCATCTATTTTTTCATCAGTAAAATTATCTAGCATAATTTTTATTGAGCCAATAACATCATTTATTTCTGGGCTATCTCCTAAGTGAGAAACTTGCGCAACTAAATTTACATTTAATCTTTTAAAAAACTTCTCCGCTTTCGAACCAATTGCACAAACATCAACTTCTACAGAATTTTTATTCCATTCATTAATTTGTTTTAATGCTTGCTTAAATAAATTTGTATTTAACCCACCACACAAACCTCTATCGGTGCTTATGATTATTAAACCAACTCGTTTAACTTTTTCTCTTTTTACTAAAAAAGGATGCTTATATTCAGGGTGAGCGCTAGCCAGGTGTCCTACTACATTCTTTATCATTTTTGCATAAGGCCTAGCAGCGGCCATTCTGCTTTGCGCTTTTTTCATTTTACTTGCCGCCACCATTTCCATGGCTTTGGTAATTTTCTGAGTATTTTTTATACTAGAAATTTGTCCTTTTATTTCTTTTCCGCCTGACATCTAATTTACCATGTTTGTGTTGATACAAATTTTTCTAACAATTCTTTAAGAGTATTTCCAATCTCGTCACTATAATCACCTGACTCTTCTATACTATTCATAAAGTTCTGATATTCAGACATTGCAAAGCCTAGTAAAGCTTTTTCAAAATCTTTAATTTTATTTACTTCTACGTTATCTAAATATCCTTCATTTGCTGCAAATAATACAAGACCCATGGAAGATATATTAAGTGGCGAATATTGAGTTTGCTTCATAAGTTCCATAACTCTCTCTCCACGTTCTAACTGTTTTCTTGTTTGCTCATCCAGATCAGATGCAAACTGAGAAAACGCTGCAAGTTCTCTATACTGTGCTAATGCCAATCTAACTCCACCACCAAGCTTTTTGATTAATTTTGTTTGCGCGGCACCACCTACTCTTGAAACCGAAAGGCCAGCATCTACAGCAGGTCTTAGACCAGAGTTAAATAAATTTGTTTCTAGGAATATTTGACCATCTGTTATAGAGATAACATTTGTTGGAACGAAAGCAGAAACGTCACCGGCTTGTGTTTCAATAATTGGCATAGCGGTAAGTGATCCTGTCTTACCTTTAACTTTTCCATTTGTAATTTTTTCTATGTGTTCAGCATTTACTCTTGATGATCTTTCTAACAATCTTGAATGTAAATAAAACACGTCACCCGGATATGCTTCTCTTCCAGGAGGTCTTTTTAATAATAGTGATACTTGTCTGTAAGCAACAGCTTGCTTGCTTAAGTCATCATAAATTATTAACGCGTCTTCACCCTTATCCCTGAAATATTCCCCCATAGAACATCCAGCGTATGGCGCAATATATTGCATTGCTGCAGATTCAGATGCAGTTGAAGCAACAACTATAGTATGTTCTAAGGCGCCATGCTCTTCTAGTTTTTTTACAACATTAGAGACAGAAGATGCTTTTTGACCAATCGCAACGTAAATACATTTAACCCCTGTACCTTTTTGATTAATAATTGTATCTATAGCGATAGCGGTTTTACCAGTTTGCCTATCTCCAATAATCAATTCTCTTTGGCCTCTTCCGATTGGAACCATTGAATCAATTGATTTTAGTCCTGTTTGAACGGGCTGATCTACAGATTGTCTCTGAATTACGCCAGGAGCAATTTTTTCTATTGGCGAGAATTCCTTAGCATTAATTTCACCTTTACCATCTATTGGTGCACCTAAAGAATTTACAACTCTGCCCATTAAAGATTCACCAACGGGAACTTCGAGAATTTTGCCTGTACACTTTGCTGTATCGCCTTCAGACAAATGCTGGTAATCACCTAATATAACTGCTCCAACCGAATCTCTTTCTAGGTTAAGTGCCAAGCCATAAGTATTATTTGGGAATTCTATCATTTCACCAGCCATCACATCTGACAAGCCATGAATTCTAACAATACCATCTGTTACAGCGACAATTGTTCCTTCTGTCTTGGCTTCTGCAGAAAGGTCTGACCCCTCAATTCTTTTTTTTATTAAATCACTAATTTCTGTTGGACTAAGTTGCATTATTCTTTACCTCTATTGTTTCAATTTAATTGAGATTCTAATTTTCTCAATTGCTCTCTAAGTGAACCATCTATTACCAAATCATCTACCCTTACAACAGCTCCTGCTAACAGAGTTGTATCTATGTTTTGTTCTACCTCAATCTTCTTTTTAAACTTATTTTCTAATGCTGTTTTTATTGATTCTAACTGATCGTTATTTAACTCAAATGCTGTTTCTATTTTTGCTACTTTTAGGCTTTTTTCTTCTTGCAAATAAGTTTCATACAAATCCATAATTTCAGAAACAACGAAAAGCCTGTTATTTTCAGTTAGCAAAGTTATAAATCTTGAAAAATTTTCGTCTAAAACATCTTTTAAAATTTCTGATAAAACATTTGCTTTATATTTATTATCAAAAGAGTCATTTAGTAAAATTTTTTTTATATTTGGCTCATTAACAACTACATTTAAATTATTCAAAACACCAGAATATTGCTCAAGCATATTTTTTTCTTTTGCACTTTTGAAAAGTGCTTTAGCATATGGTCTTGCTGTTGTTAATAATTCAGACATAAATTTATATTTTAGTTACCAAATCTTTGATTGCTTTATCATGAACCTGTTTATCAATCTCTTTTTTTAATATCATCTCTGCTCCTTCAACAACGAGTTTTGAAACATCTTTTTTTAAAGATTCTTTTAATCTCATTGCAAGCTGCTCAACTTCTTGCTCTGCAAGTTTTAATTTTTTTGAAGTTTCTTCTGCAGCCTTAACATTTGCTTCATCTAAAATATCACCTTGTCTTTTTTCAGCCATTGATACAATATTTTTTGCTTCTGACTTCGCTTCAGATATTTTAGAATCAACTTCTATTTTAGCTTTCTCCAATGCTTGTTGCCCAAGTTCTGCTGCTGACAAACCATCAGAGATAGTTTTTTTTCTTTGATCTAAAGCAGATGTAATTGGAGGCCATACATATTTCATGCAAAACCACACGAAAATTGCAAAAGAAATTGCTTGGCCTATTAAAGTTAAATTAATGTTCAATTTTAGCTCCTGTTGCTTCTTAAAATTAAGCTACCGCAAATAATAAATAGAATGCTATACCTACTGATATCATTGGTACCGCGTCTACTAATCCAAGTACAATAAACATTTGTGTTCTTAACATTGGTATTAATTCTGGCTGTCTTGCAATACCTTCCATGTATTTTCCGCCTAAATTACCAATTCCAATCGCAGCTCCCAAAGCACCTAAACCCATCATTAATGCTCCCGCTATATATATTAATCCATTTGCTTCCATAGTTACCCTCTACTTATTTATATTGTCATTAAAAAAAAATACCTAATGATCTCCAGTATCATGAGCCATATTCATATACACCACCATAAGAACCATAAATATGAATGCCTGAAGAACAATTACTAAAATATGAAAAATCGCCCAAGGAACTGATAGTGTCCATTGCGCGTATAATGGTAATAATGCAATCAAAATGAAAATCATTTCACCTGCATATAAATTACCAAACAGTCTCAAACCATGTGAAATTGGTTTTGCTAATAAAGACACTCCTTCCAAGAATAAGTTGATTGGAATCAAGATTAGCTTTATTAAAAAATTCTTTGATGTGAACGGGTGCAATGTTAGCTCTCCTACGAAGCCACCAACGCCTTTATTTTTTACACTATAAAAAAGAGCAAGGAAAAATACAGACAATGACATTCCCATGGTTACATTTGGATCGGTGGTTGGAACAATCTTAAAATAAACATGATGGGGATCCATATCATAAAAATTAACACCAATAAAAGTTGCTATTTGAGGTATAAAATCAACCGGAACTAAATCCATTAGATTCATAAGTAGTACCCAGACAAATGCTGTTAAAGCCATTGGAGCAATTAATTTATTTGTATGAGAAAAAGTATCCTTAACATTGGTATCAATAAATTCTATTATTATTTCTATAGAATTTTGCAGTCCGCCAGGCACACCTGTTGTGGCCTTTTTACCTACAAAACTAAAAAGTAATATAAAAATAAAACCTAATGCAACTGACCAACCCATTGAGTCTAGATGAATTGCATAAAAACCCATTTCTTGAGCTTGTTGAGCAGTTTCTGCAATTTTCCAAACGCCATCACTTGGATCTTTGCCAAATGTCCAATTTGTCAAATGATGTTTTATATATTCAGAACCAGTTTGTGCGCCAGCAGCCATAATTATTTACTAATTTTTAGTTTTGTAAAAAAAATTGTTAACAAATTTGAAAAAATAAATGCTCCAAAGAAAACTAATGGCATTACAACATCTACATACAGGAATATTAAAGCAAATAAAATTACTGAAATAGACCATTTCCCAAATTCCGCTATGTAAAATCGTCTCGCTTCTTCTTTCATAGATTTTGCTTGATATACAAGCAACATATATGCCGAGTAAGTATTTGACAAAAAACTAACACTTGCTCCGCATAAAAAAGAGGTCGCTAAATTAATATCAAAGAAAAACCATAAAATCGAAGCTATTGAGGTATATATACAAAGTTCAAATACTATTTTTCTAAGAAACATAATCTCTTCGGGTATGAAGTATATTAAGAGTGTGCAAATTTATCAATATATTTAATAACGATATTGATAAATTTAATATATAAATATTCATTTTTATCGTTTTTTTGCTTATTTTCTATAAAAATAGTTATTTTTTATAGCCAAGTTTTTTTAAAAGACCATCCAAAACATCTAAATTACTGTATTTTAGTGTGATTTTGCCATTTTTCTTTACAGGAGAATGGTTAATATCTACAAAAACACCCAGTTTTTCTCTTAATTGGTTTTCTATTTCGGTAATTTGCTTGTCTTTTTTCGCTTTTACGCTTTTTTTGCTTACCGTGCCACTATTTACAAGTTTCTCTATGTCCCTTACTGTTAATTTTTGGCTAATTACCTTGTCTGCATATATTTTTTGTGATGCGGGACTTAACGATAATAAAGCTCTAGCATGACCCATATCAATTTTTTTTGAAGATAATAAATTAATTACATATTTATCTAGTGACAATAATCTTATTAAATTTGCTATATGTGATCTTGATTTGCCTGTTTTTTTAGAAAGAGCTTCTTGTGTAAAATTAAATTTTTTTATCAGTTTTTCAAAACCTAAAGCCTCTTCAATAGGATCAAGATTTTCTCGTTGCACATTTTCCAAAAGAGCATAGACTGCGGCAGACTCATCAGAGATTGTCTTGATAACAGCAGGAATCTTTTCATAACCTAGTATTTTAACTGCTCTCAATCTTCTTTCCCCAGCAATAAGTTCAAATTTATCTCCCTTGGATTTTCTTACCAAAACAGGCTGAATAACTCCTTGTTCTCTAATTGACTCAATTAAAGACTTTAGATTATCTTCATCAAAATTTGTTCTTGGTTGGTACGGACTGGTTTTAATTAATGATATTTCTATATCAAGAGATATTTTTTCTGATGATATTTTATTAGCTCCTGAAGAGCTTAAAAGAACTTCAACTCCTTTGTTACCTAGCCCACCTTTTTTTTTAGCCATTTATTAATTTCCTATTTCGATAATTTTACTAGTTCGCCAGCTAAAGCTAAATATGACATTGAACCTTTTGAACCCTTATCATAAGTTATAATTGAAGACCCATGGCTTGGTGCTTCGGCCAAGCTTACATTTCTTGGTATAATAGTATTTAAAACATCTTTGCCAAAATGGCTTTCTAACTCCGAAGAAACATCTTGAGCCAAATTATTTCTTGGGTCATACATTGTTCTCAAAATACCACCAATATTTAAACTTTTGTTTACTGACATTTTAATCTTATCGATTGTTTCTATCAATGCTGTAAGTCCTTCAAGTGCATAATATTCACACTGTGTAGGTATAATAACAGCATCTGAAGCAGCTAAAGCATTTACAGTTAAAATATTTAAAGATGGCGGGCAATCGATAATAATAAACTCATATTTTTTTTCTAATTTATTTATAATATTTTTTAGGATAAGTTCGCGATTATTAAATTCTAATAACTTTACTTCTGCGAATGTTAGAGCTTGATTTGATGGCAATAAGTCAAAACCTTCTTCAGCAAGACGCATTACTTCGTTAATTTTTTGATTATCTCCTAAAAGCAAATCTGCTAAGGAAAATTCTAGATCATACTTGCTCACGCCAGAACCCATAGTGGCATTACCCTGAGGATCCATATCAATTAATAAAACTTTTTTACTATTAAGCGATAAAGCTGCAGATAAATTTACGCTAGTTGTTGTTTTGCCAACACCACCTTTCTGATTGCAAATAGAATAAATTTTACTCAAATTCCCGCCTATTGTTTTTTTTGTATTATAACAGCATGTCTGTCAGCTGATAATCCGGCTACATTTAGTCTTTCAATATTTATAACTATATCCTCTTTTAATCCTTCTAATTCATTTATCTCTTCTTTAGGAAATTTTCCTTTCATTGCAACGATGATACCATCTTTGTTTAGATGCTTTGAAGAATTAGAATATATTTTGACTAAAGAGGCATAGGACCTGCAAACCACTGTATCAAAGAGATTGTTGGAGTCTAAACTTTCTATTCTTTTGTGCAGTAAATCTATATTAATGATATTTAGATTTATCTTAACGTGGTTCAAAAAAATAATTTTTTTGTTATTTGAATCTAATAGCGAAAACTTATAATCAGGTAACGTTATAGCTAAAGGTATCCCTGGAAGACCTGCGCCTGTACCAATATCTAAAATATTATTTCCCTTAATGAATTTTTTTATAGAAAGACTGTCTAGGACATGTTTTATAAGCATGTCTTCAATTTCTTTTATTGATGTTAGGTTATAAAGTTTGTTGGATTTTTTTATATAATCACAAAATTTTAATAATTTTATTTCCGCATCATTTATGCATGAATGTTTTATTAGTTCTTTTTTAAAAATGTTTTTTACACTTTTATTTTCCATGATTAGCCATTTTCTTTTTATTACTATTTATGGCCTTTATCTGTACTTTTAATATAGAAATAGCTGCTGGCGTTACTCCTGGAACACGTGATGCCTGCCTCAAATTCTGTGGGCGTGCGATAGTGAGGTTTTCTCTTGCTTCTATAGATAACGCTTCAATCAAAGAGTAATTGATTTTCGAAGGAAGCTCCATTTCCTCGTCTTTTTTATTTCTTTTAATTTCATTATTTTGTCTCTCAATATAGCCTTCGTACTTAATTCTAATGGCACAATTCACGCCTACATGATTTTCGGCAAAAGTATAATTTTTTACGTATCCCTTTAAGCTTTTGTATGTGTTGTTAGGTCTTTTTAAAAATTCTTTTGCAGAAATTGTTTTTTCGTTTTCAATAAACTTCAGGTCTAATAGTCTTTCCATTTCTTTGTCTATTTCTTCCTGTTTTTTATTAAACATATTAAATCTTTCTTCATTCACAGAGCCGAGTTCCCAGCCAATAGTCGTTAACCTTTTATCTGCATTGTCTTCTCTTAAATATAGTCTATGTTCCGCTCTACTTGTAAACATTCTATAAGGTTCAGGTGCGCCCTGGGTTATTAAGTCATCTATCATCACCCCTATGTATGAATTTTCTCTTGAGGGTGACCACATATCCCTTTCTTGAGATTTTAGAGAAGCATTTATGCCCGCAACTATTCCTTGAGCAGCTGCCTCTTCATATCCTGTAGTTCCATTAATTTGTCCCGCCATAAAAAAACCTTTAATTTTTTTATTTTCTAAAAATGCTGTTAATTCTCTAGGGTCAAAAAAATCGTACTCAATAGCATAACCATATTTTTGGATATTAACTTTTTCAAGGCCTTCAATTGACCTAATAAATTTTTCCTGATCTTTTTCAGGCAAACTTGTAGAAATTCCATTTGGATAAATTAGGTTTGTATTTAAACCCTCAGGCTCCAGAAATATTTGATGCGATGTCTTTTCTGAAAACCTTGTAACCTTATCTTCTATAGAAGGACAATATCTTGGTCCTTTACCAGTTATAACGCCATTAAAAAGCGGAGATTTATCTAATGACTGCCTAATATATTCATGGGTCTTTTCATTTGTTCTTGCTATGTAGCACTTGACCTGATCTGGATGATCAGAAGAGCTTCCAGTAAAAGAAAAAACCGGTCTAGGGTTATCGCCAGGTTGTTCTATTAATTTTTTGAAATTAATTGAAAGGCCATCTAGTCTAGGCGGGGTGCCAGTTTTCAAACGACCCATCATTAAATCTAAGTCTTTCATTCTATTTGCTAATTTATTTGATGCTTTTTCTCCAATCCTGCCTGCCGAAATCATTTTATCTCCGATATGAATCATCCCAGATAAAAATGTGCCCGCAGTTAAAATAACATTGCTTGTCTCGATTTTAGCCCCATCACCTAATTCGATTCCAGTAATCTCATTATTTTTAATAATTATATCTACAACTTCTCCATCTAATACATCAAGAAACTTTTGTCCTTTGATTTTCTTTTGAATATAAGCTTTATATAAATCTCTGTCTGCCTGAGATCTAGTTGCCCAAACCGCTGGACCTTTTTTTTTATTTAAAGTTCTGAAATGTATACCTGAAGCATCTGCTGCTCTTGCCATAACCCCACCTAAGGCGTCTACCTCTTTCGCAAGATGTCCTTTGCCGATTCCTCCAATAGATGGATTGCAGCTCATTTGTCCTATTGTATTAAAATTTTGAGTTACCAATAGTGTGTTACTACCGCATCTCGCGCTAGCCAAAGAGGCCTCTGTTCCTGCGTGCCCACCGCCTATAACAATTACTTCATACTTTTTCATAAAATTATTATATTACTTTCCGATACAAAAATTTGAAAATATTCCGCTCAAAACTCGGTCGTCGTTGTCATTGTCTAAAACCATTGAAATATATTTTTGTGCTTTTTTTAGATATTCAGCAGTAATCTCTAATTCTCCTAAAGACAAATTAATTTGATTTATCTCTTTAAATGCCCTATTTAAATGTTTCACATTTTCAATATTATATAACCCTGGCGAAGAATTTTTGATAGATTTTTTTAAATATGAAATTATACTTTCTTTTAATTCAATTATATTTCTTTCATCTAAAATCGAGATTAATAAATCATTTGATTGGTATCGGCAAATATTTTCTAAGTTTTTTTTCTCAACTTGGTCAATCTTGTTAGCTATTACAAGTATATTTGGGTTTGTTATTTTCAACGTATCGAGTATTTCTAAGTCGTCTTTATCTATTCCAATTTGTGCATCATATAAATATAAAATCATATCCGAAGAATGGGCTTGCTTAAAAGCTTTTTCTTTTCCTTCTTTTTCTATGCAATCGCTAGTTTCTCTAATTCCGGCGGTATCATATATAGTTACCGGTACTCCGGAAAAATTTAATAATTTAGATACAACATCTCTTGTGGTTCCGGCTTCATTATTTACAATTGACACGTCATCATCAGCTAAATAATTGATCAAAGAAGATTTACCAGTATTTGGTTTTCCAAGAACAGTGATTTTACTAGTTTCAAATAAAAGCCTATTTTTTTCTAATTTGTCCGTAATGCCTAAAATTTCATCTTTACATTTTTTTAGTTGATTGCCTATTTTTACCAGTCCTTCTGTCTCAATATCTTCTTCCGAAAAATCTAAAAGCGCTTCTACTTGAACTCTGGCATTAAGTATAGAGCTATCAATTTTTTGAATATCTTGGGTAATTTTTCCTGACATAGACTCTCTTGCTGCAATAGCAGCTTCTTTTGTTTTTGCATTAATCAAGGCGCTTATCGACTCCGCTTGAGTTATGCTAATTTTATTATTTAAAAAAGCTCTTTCACTAAATTCTCCAGCTTTTGCAAGACGACAGTCTTCAAGTTTTAATATTTCATCTATAATGAGCTGGTATATTACTGGGCCACCGTGACAAATAATTTCGAGCATATTTTCGCCCGTATAGGATTTTGGCGAATCGTAAAATATTGCAATTATGTCATCAACAACAATATTATCTTTGTTCTTAAAATTTATGTAATGAGCATGTCTAGGCGACAATTTTTTTTTTAAAAAAATATCTATAATCTTTGATACTTCGTCACCAGAGCATCTTATTATAGACAGCGCTCCTGTTCCCATGGGAGTAGCAATACTTACAATCGTATCTTTCTCTTTCACTTTAAAATTACTTAGATGTTATTGTCTTTGTTATTTTCCATTGCTGTGCAATAGATAGCAAGTTATTAACAACCCAATAAAGAACAAGGCCGGATGGGAAAAACGCGAAAAAAGCTGTAAAAATGATTGGCAACATTTGCATTACTTTTGCTTGCATTGGGTCAGGTGGCGCAGGGTTGAGTTTTTGTTGAAAATACATTGAGGCCCCCATTATAAGAGGTAAAACATAATAAGGATCTTTTGCAGAAAGATCATCTATCCACAAAATAAAGTTTGCTTGCCTTAACTCAACACTTTCTAACAAAACCCAGTATAACGCTATAAAAACTGGAATTTGTATTAAGATAGGCCAACATCCTCCAAGTGGATTTATCTTTTCTTGTCTATACATATCCATCATTGCTTGATTCATTTTTTGCCTGTCGCTCCCATACCTCTCTCTTATACTTTGAATTTTTGGTGAAAACTGTTTCATCTTAGCCATAGATTTATAGCTTGTCTCAGAAAGCTTATAAAAAGCTAATTTTATAAGAAGAGTCAATAATATAATCGACCAACCCCAATTCCCTACAAAAGAAAATATTTTATCCAGCAGCCAGAACAAGGGTTTTGAAATAAAAGTAAGTACACCATAATCAATTGTAAGTTCAAGGCCATCCGAAATTTTTTCAAGTTCTTTTTGCAGTTTTGGTCCGACATACAAACTAGATTTTAAAATACTTTTTTCATTTGGTTGAACGATAGAGGCTTCAGACCTTGCGCCAATAATGTAATCTCTTCTGTCATTATCAACAAAGATTTCTTTTGTATAAAATAGATTATTTTCTGCCTTCGAGAAAAACCAGGAAGAAACAAAATAATGTTCCATCATTGCCACCCAGCCACCTTGAACATTAAATTTTGGTTTACTTTCAGATATCTCGTCATATGAAAGCTTGTTGTATTTTCCGTCATAATAAGCACTACCAGTAAATGTCGGCGTAACCCATGATCTGCCTTCTCCCAAACTTTTTCTTCTAATTTGTCTATATTGTCTTCCCACCCAAGCTTTATTTGTATTGTTTATTACAGTATTTTCAATATTGATTTTGTATCCATCGCTGTCTAAATAAACCTTCTTCAAGACTGTAATATTTTTATTTTTCCATTCCAAAATAACACTGCTATTGCTTTTACTTTTTACTAAAAATAAATCATGATGATTTGGGGCTAATTTTTTGCCGTCTGCATTAGTCTCAGTGCTTTTATCATGCAACAAACCTGACTGCCCAATATAAAAATCTTTTTTGTTGTCAAAGAGACTAATATTTTCTGAGTTTGGCTCTGTTGTTTCAAAATAGTTCAGCAATTGAACTTTATTTATAGTTCCGCCAATTGTGTTTACGGAAACTTTAACATCGCTATTTGAAAGCGTAATGTTTTCTCCAGAATTACTTACTCTGTTTTGAGGTTTTTGTTTTTTAATACTTAAAGACTTTGAGTTTTCTTTAATTTCTGCTTCGTCTGGCAAGTCGCCTGAAGCCAAGGGTTTTTCATACTGATCTGGGCTTTGATTTTGCTCTATAGAAATATTATTTTTTTGTTGTGGCGATTGCTCTATTTGCCATTGTTGCCAAATCATAAATAAAACTAGCGAAAAAGCTATATATAATAAAAATCTATTATTCATAATTTCTTTGGAACCTCATCAATTCCGCCTGAAGACCAAGGATGACACCTACATATTCTTTTGGAAGCCAAAGCAACTCCTTTTAAACAACCATGTTTTAAAATTGCCTCCATAGCATAATTTGAACATGTTGGAGAAAATCTGCAGTTTTGCCCAACAAAAGGGCTTAGAAATAACTGATAAAATCTTATTAACTTTACTAATAAATATGTCATTTCATTATAAGCTCATTAAATATTTCGTTTATAAGGACATTGTAACTTGTCTTTTCAAAAATTTTCTCATTTTTTAAAATTAAGACTATGTCGATACCTTCAAATTTTTGTTTTCTAAATGCTTCTCTTGCTATTCTTTTTATTTTATTTCTATCAACAGCTTTTCTTATCTTCTTTTTTGCGATATTTACGCCTAATCTTGCCGATGGAACGTTGTTTTCAACATAATGCAAAACAAAAGCCTCGTTTTTTATTCTTTTACCTTTTAAAAAACATCTTCTAAAATCCTGCGGGTTATTTAGACGCATTACTTTGGTTTTAAAGGTATTTTGCTTAATAGTATTATGCAGAAAGGCGTTTTCTTCCTTTTGCTCTTCTCGCGTTTATAACTGCTCGTCCGCCACTTGTGCTCATTCTTGATCGAAAGCCGTGTGTTCTTTTTCTTTTAATTTTGCTTGGTTGGTATGTTCTTTTCATCTTAATTAATCCTTTATATACTGCAGGCGACATTACTTCTATAGAAGATGTTTGTCAATAGCTACTTTATCACATATTTTTACATAACTTATCCACAATTTTTACACAGATTTGTTGATTTATTTCTTCTGTGGATAAGTATAATATAATCTAAAAATATAAATATAATTCTTAAATGGGGAAATATAATAATGCAACCTGGTTTCTGGGAACAATGCCTTATAGATTTGCAAAATAATTTCGACGAACAGCAGTTTAATACTTGGGTTCGCCCACTTCAAGCAGTCACACAGGACAAACAAATTAAAATTACTGCTCCTAACCAATATGCGGTTGATTGGGCAAATGAAAACCTAAAAGAGTATTTTATTAAAAGACTTCAGGACTCAGACTATAGTTTTAACTTTGAAGTTGGTGGTATATCGCAGAAGATAGACGCAAATAGTCATTTGATCGACGAAGATAAACGAGAAGAATTTAATAATGATGTTATTTTTTCGTCCGACTTTACTTTTGATAATTTTGTAACCGGGAAATCAAATGAATTAGCACGAGCTGCTGCTATCCAAGTTTCAAGCAATCCTGGCAAAACATATAACCCATTTTTTATTTATGGGGGAGTTGGGCTAGGCAAAACTCATCTCATGAATGCTATTGGAAACAACATTCTTAAACAAAATAGATCTGCAAAAATACTATATTTGCATTCTGAAAAATTTGTAGCAGACATGGTTAGGGCCCTTCAACACAACAAAATAGACTCTTTTAAAGAATTTTATAGGTCAGCAGATGCTTTATTAATTGACGATATACAATTTTTCGCAGGAAAAGAAAGATCACAAGAAGAGTTTTTCCACACTTTTAATGTGTTGCTAGAAGGAAATTGCCAAATTGTTTTAACGTGTGACAGATATCCAAAAGAAGTAAATGGCTTGGACGAAAGACTTAAATCAAGGTTTGGCTGGGGCTTAACCCAATCTATAGAGCCGCCTGAACTAGAAACTCGCGTAGCTATTCTTCAGAAAAAAGCATCTTCAATAGGCACAAATCTGGATACAGAAGTTGCATTCTTTATAGCGCAATGCATTCAGTCTAATGTTAGGGAGCTCGAGGGGGCATTAAGAAGGGTTGTTGCAAACTCCCAATTTACAGGAAAAGAAATTACCCTTGGTTTTGCAAAAGAAGCTTTGCGAGACCTTGTGTCTCTACAAAACAAAATGGTTTCCATAGACAATATTCAAAAGACTGTAGCAAATTATTATAAAATTAGAATGTCGGACTTGTTGTCAGCAAAAAGAAACAGGTCTTTAGCTAGACCAAGACAACTTGCTATGTCTCTAGCAAAAGAGCTAACTAGTCATAGTTTGCCAGAAATAGGTGATGCGTTTGGCGGAAGAGACCATACAACAGTATTGCACGCTTGCAAAAAAATTAATGAAGTTTGTTTAACAGACAACAAAATAAAAGAAGATTTAATAAATTTAAGGAGGGCATTAAGTACTTAAGTGGAGGTTGTTGAAAAGTTGTATATATTTTTTTAATAAAAATGTATATCTTTAGACAGACTATTCTAACAACAATAAATATCAAGATATTAACAGGTTAATAATTTTGTAAAATACTGATTTTATTAAATTTATTAGCAATATAAACAGAAAATTGGGTGAGTAATAATAATAATATATATAATATGAAATTAATAATAACAAAAGAAAACTTAATAAAAGCTTTGCAAAAGATAATCGGTGTTGTTGAAAAAAGACAAACGATGCCAATTCTTAGTCACGTGCTTTTCAGGAAAATTAATAATGAATATGAAGTCGTTGCTTCTGATTTAGAAGTGCAAATAACTTCGAGTATTGTGCTGGAAAGCAGCTCCGACTTTCAGCATGATTTCACAATACCAGGAAGAAAACTTTTTGATATTGGAAAAGGTCTTCCCGATGAATCAGTGTTGGAGATAGAAAATACTGAAGACGGAAAACTTCAAATTAAATCCAAAAGAAGTAAGTTTATATTGTCTGCTTTAGATGCAAAAACATTTCCTTTGATGGACATAAACGATGAAAATAAATATGAGCTGGCAACAAAGTCTAGCGTTTTAAAAGAAATTATAGGAAAGATATCCTTCGCAATGGCCCAACAAGACGTAAGATATTATTTAAATGGTCTTTTTTTAAACTTTTATAAAGACGAAATCTTCGGTGTTGCGACCGATGGGCACAGACTTGCGAAAGCCGGCGTTGAATTTTCTAATAATGTTGATGAGCCAATTAATGCTATTGTTCCAAGAAAAGGCGTGATAGAAATTGATAAGCAACTGGAAGAAGAAGATCAAGATATAAAAATCATAATATCGAAAAATCATATGCAAGTATCAAGTAGTTTTTCAGAAGCAGTAACAAAGCTTATAGACGGCAAATTTCCTGATTATGAAAGAGTAATTCCAAGCAGCCCAGATAAATTAATTAATGTTGAGTGCAAGGTCTTTAAAGAGGCATTAATGCGTGTGTCAATTCTCTCAAATGACAGATTTAGAGGGGTTAGGCTAAATTTCTTAGAAAACGAAATAAAAGTTAGTGCCAACAACCCTGAAAAAGAAGAAGCTTCTGACGACATAAAATCACAATATATTGGCGAGCCGCTCGAAGTTGGTTTTAATGTAAATTATCTAATTGATGTTTTAAACACAATTAAAACTAAAAATGTGCAGATTGCGCTAAAAGACGCAAACAGTAGCGCATTAATTACTCCAGAAAATGATAGCACAGCCAGTTACGTCATAATGCCTTTAAGGCTTTAAATATGTTTTTAGAAAAAATTTGTATAAAAAAATTTAGAAATATTGATGAAGCAAACTTAGAATTAAACCAAAAAACAAACGTCATAATTGGTGAAAATGCCGCAGGGAAAACATCTTTCTTAGAAGCAATTGATGTTTTATCGAGAGGAAGAAGCTTTAGAACAAATAAAACCGAAAACCTCATAAAAGACGGTGAAAATCAACTGTATGTTGGGGCCTATGAGGGCACTAATAAGAAAAAACTAGAAATAGAAAAAGCAAAAAAAAAGACAAAGATTTTAATAAACAACAAAGAAGAAGCAAAACAATCTAAGCTTGCCGAAGAGCTAGCAATACAGTCCATACATCCAAATAGCCACGGCCTTGTAGAAGGCGCACCGTCGGAAAGAAGATCTTTTATGGATTGGGGGTTGTTTCACGTGGAACAAAATTTTAAAAATGAATGGTCAGCGTATACTAGATTGCTTAAGCAAAGAAATGAGGCTCTAAAAATTAAAGATTCTGAAGAGTCTGTGTGGAAAGAAAAACTAGCCCCAATAGGAGAAAATATAACAAAGTTAAGGCAGAACTATATTGACGACCTTAAAGAACACCTTATTTATACTCAGCAAGAAATTATGCCAGATGTTGAACTAGAATTTTATTATGACAAAGGGTGGCCAGGCAAAAATAGTTTTATAGAGGCATTAAACGAAAGAGTCAAACTAGATACCGAGAGAGGATATACCAGTTGTGGCCCACAAAATGCTGATTTAAAGATAGTTTTAAATAAAAAAGACGCGCAAAAGGTATGTTCAAGAGGACAACAAAAACTAATAGCGAATATTATGTTATTATCTCAATCAAAGGACTTTCTAATTAAGAAAAAATATCCTAGTATAATTTTAGTAGACGATCTTTCTGCAGAACTAACTTTAGAAATGCAGGAGAAAGTATTAGAAAGGCTTTTTGAAACAAAATCTCAGATTTTTTTAACTGCTTTAAATGACTCTGTCTTGGCAGAAGTTTTAAGCGAAATGGACGCAAATGTGTTTCACGTGGAACATGGAGAAATAATGCAATGACAAAATATGATTCTTCAAATATTAAAGTTTTAAAAGGGCTTGAAGCCGTTAGAAAAAGACCGGGAATGTACATTGGCGATACCGATGATGGCACCGGGCTTCATCACATGGTGTTTGAGGTTGTTGATAACTCAATAGACGAAGCCTTAGCTGGTCACTGTAATGAAATAAAGGTAGATATAAATATAGATAACTCGATAACAGTCTCTGACAACGGCAGAGGTATCCCAGTTGATCTTCATCCGGAAGAAAAAAAACCCGCGGCAGAAGTAATTATGACGGTTCTACATGCCGGAGGTAAATTTGATGACAACTCATACAAAGTTTCTGGTGGTCTTCATGGCGTGGGTGTCTCTGTAGTTAATGCTCTTTCAGAAAATCTAGAATTAGAGATAGCAAGAGATGGCAACGTATATAAGCAAACCTACTCAATGGGAGACCCAAAATCGAAACTGGTAAAGGGAGAGAAGACAAAAAATACGGGCACAAAAG
Source organism: uncultured Gammaproteobacteria bacterium (assembly GCA_913050095.1). Lineage (GTDB taxonomy): Bacteria > Pseudomonadota > Gammaproteobacteria > Poriferisulfidales. Next base: position 564 of record CAJXAV010000024.1, on the reverse strand, counting down.
TTACTTTTATGCCTAGCAAAGAAATTTTCACTGATACAGAATTTCACTTTAACATCCTTGCCAAAAGGCTTAGAGAACTATCATTTTTAAACTCAGGCATAAAGATAATATTATCTGACCACAGGACGGACACTACTGAAGAATTCCATTATGAAGGCGGCATAAAGGCTTTTGTTGAAAATTTAAACGAAAAAAAAGAAAAGGTTAATAATAATATAATATATTTTTCCACATCAAAGGATGATATTGGTGTTGAAATAGCTGTTCAATGGACTGGGTCATATAGTGAAAACATATATTGTTATACAAATAATATACCTCAATCAGACGGCGGGACACATATAGCTGGATTTAGAGGAGCTTTAACTAGAGCCATAAATTATTATATTGAACATGATGCATCTGCAAAAAAAAATAAAATATCTATAGGTGGTGAGGATGCGCGCGAAGGCATAACTGCAATTATTTCTATAAAAATGCCAGATCCTAAGTTTTCTTCACAAACCAAAGCTAAATTAGTTTCTTCAGAAGTCAAAGGCATTGTTGAGTCAGTCGCATCAGAGA
>CAJXAV010000023.1 GCA_913050095.1 uncultured Gammaproteobacteria bacterium | reverse complement strand
TAACTGTTTTATTTTTCGAGTTTATCCAAGATAATATTCCACCTGATGCATTATATACATTTGAATAATTAGCATCTTCATCTAGAAATTTTGATACCATTCCGCTTCTTTTACCACTTCTGCAAATTATTATTACAGGTTCGTCTTCATTTACGATTTTTTTCAACTTAGGTAGCCATTCTTCAATATTGTGGTTTCCCTTATTGTCAAAAAAAGTAATTAAGTAACTTTGTTTGATTACACCTGTGTCTTGCCATTCTTCTGCCCTTCTAATATCGATTACGGGCACACCTTTTTTCATGAGGGCAATAATATCTTGATTATTAACATCTCTTACATCTGCAAATACTTGCGATGTAAATATAAGTAAAATTACTATGGATATCTTGTTTTTCATTAATATCATAGGGTACAGTCCTATTCTGCGCCACATTTATTAATTAATAATGCTTCCTGTATGGCGTCAGCCTGGCCTTTCAAAGCTGCTAATTTAGAAGCTTCAGCCTCATTACCATCAAACATGAATGCTGCTGGAAAAAATAATATCCAAGCAACTAATTCGGTGTTTTTTTCAGAACTATATTTTTTGTCTACTGCTACTCCAGCACTTTCTAAATCCCTTAATACAAGTCTTTGTTCAGATATTAGCTCTCCACATGTCATTTTTAAATATGGTGCCACAGGCATTCTAACCGCCTGTATTTCTACGGCTTTTTTTGCTGATGTACAAGCACTCAAAAAAGTAGAAATAATTAATATTGTAAAAATAGTTCCTAAATACTTAATATTTAGATGCTTAATCATATTTTATATTCCATTTATTATTAAAATTTATTGTATTATGCAAAATGTGATGATGTAAAGTTAATTTTTTTTCGTTTAGCTTTTATATTAGTCTTCATTCAGGTTAAATTTACCAGTAAAAGATAAATTTTTTGTTGCCTTCTCACCTTCAAGATTCGTAACTCTAACCATTTTTGGTCTGGCAACAATTAAACCCCAAGTCATTTCGCAATTAATATAAATTTTTTCATTTTTAAAAATTTTAAATGACAAGCTATCCTCTTTTTCCGTTGTTGTTTTAATTATATAATCGCCTTCATTTACATTAACAACGAATACTCCACCAGTTTCACATTTTCCGGTTGGAGTTTCGTCCACATATATTAATGGTTTTATAGCGTTTCCAAAATAACCAACTCTATAAAATATAAATTGCGCTGCATCCTCATTTACTATCAAAGTCTCTGGGTCGAGAGAACTTAATTTTGGTCCTGTTGCTGAACATGCTGCAAGCAGCAAGAATCCTGATAAGACTAATAATTTTCTAATTTAGCTATCTCCTTCTTTTACAAATATGCCGTCAATCATCTTACCTTTTCTATCTTTAATGTCATCATATGCTACGGACAAACATTCTTTCATGGTTAAATTATTTCTAACCATGATATTTATTAGAACTACCATCATATCTCCAATATCATCTCTTATATCTTTTCCTTTACATAAACTATCTGAAAGTTCCCCTGCCTCTTGAATAAGCTTCATATATTGGTCTTTATCCGTACTTCCGTCTATCAAATTTCTATCCTTATGCCACTGCCCTATTGCTTCTTCATAGTTTATATTTGTCATAGCTATTATCTCTCTTTATATTACGTAAAATTTATAAGCTAATATAGCAAATGCTGTAATTCTGTCTATATTTCTAATACTGATTTTGTATAGATATATATGTACAGATATGGCACAAGTGGAATTTAGCTAAGCATTTGTTAAATTAAAATTTGTTAACTTATGGAGATTTATTATGAAATATTTACTACTTGTAGCGTACTTGTTCTCGGCTACTTCTTTTGCAGGTCACTGTAATGCCGGAGCATCACATGATGAAGAACACGAACATGATTCAAAAGCGTCTCATTCAGAAATGAATGACGAGTCGAACGCCAATGAAAGCGATAATTCTGATGAAAACGTCGCAGAAAATGAAGATGGTTCAGAAACATAATCTAGGCTAGTTATGGCTCTAGAAACGGAATTCTAGAGTTTACTTGTTTAATTTCAAATACTTATCGTTACTAAATAATCCTTTTTCTACTCTCTTATTCTTATATATATACTCGCCTTCTCCATGTTTCATACCATTATGCCAATTGCCTTTATAAATATCACCATTAGGATAACTGTATACGCCATACCCATGTTTTTTTCCATTTATAAAGCTTCCTTTGTATTTAGCACCATGTACCCAACACGTAAATATACCGTAGCCTGATTCCTTACCTTTATTGAATTCGCCCACATAAGTTGCTCCATCGGAGAAAGTAAAAGTTCCTTTTCCATGGTACAAACCGTCTTTAAAATGCCCGACATAAGCAGTACCATCTAATGCAACAGATCCAACGCAATCAGACCAATTACGATGATTTTCTCCGCTACACTTGGTTATATTCGATCCAGCGCATATTTGAGTAGTAAACAAAAACAAACATATTGTTAGTATCTTAATTCTCATACAGTTAAAAACTTCATAGGATTCTGAATACCAGAATACGATAATTTAAAATTATTTTACATTTTACATTGAAATTTATTAAATTTAGCAATTATTTACAAATAATATATAATTTATAAATTATGAACATGGCATACAAATTAAAAAACCAACTTCTACTAATAGTAGTTTGTAGTTTTCTTCAATCATGTACAGCTATTAATAAAGTAGTAACAAACGATAGTTTGAATGCAGATGAGTTAACAGCGAGCCAGAGATTACAAATTTCAATACCCCTACCTGATGAATCAAGCTATGTTAAAGAAAAGACAGTAATATTTGGCGAGGGAGAAAGATTTAGCGGATCATTATTTCTCCTGCATAAGCAAAATATAGACGAAATTGTTCAATTCTATAGAACAAATATGAGGAATGACGGTTGGGACGAAATAGCAATATTCAGAAGTAACTTTATACTTATTAATTTTAACAAAGATGATAGATTTTCCACTATTAAAATAAACCCAAGAATTTTCAATACATCTTCATCAGAAGTAACCGTAGGACCAAAAACCAGTGCTGAAGACGATTCTTTTGATGAATCTTTAACAGAATAAAAAAATTATTATAATTTTCCGCTTAAAATATATTTTAAAATCTTAAAAACTTGCTCTTGATTATTTGCAACGGCTACTGCTGCTGCATCAACTTCTTTTAAAGGATGTTGATGTTCTTCACCATGAATAACAATAATTGATTTTTTTAAAGCTGACGCATAGCCAGCATCAAAAGCTGCATTCCATTGTTTGTATTTTTCTCCAAACTTTACTATGACGACATCACATGATTCGATAGCTTTTTTTGTTCTGATAGAATTTATTTTGGCCCCTTTATTATCTTTCCAAAAATTATTTTCTTCACTACCGAGAATTTCAACTCCACAATTGTCTGATGAATCATGATCAGTTACGGGAGAAGAAAATTCGACTGCTAATTTATCTTCTTCGCATAAATTAATGATTTCCTCTCTCCAGTCTGTATGAATTTCTCCTGATAAATAAACCTTTAACATAAAATCTTCTCCTTTTTATTGATACAATTAATATACGATATTATTTTTTTGAATGAGCTTGTACTAAATTTTTTTTGCTACTATTTTTTTTTCCAATAATTATTGGTATTCCCTTTGACTCTTCATACGCTTTGAAAACATTTTTCCAGTCAATTTCATACTCTGGATTATTTTCTAAAAAACTCATTACTGGCTTGACCGGTTTGTATATATTTTCTGTTGTTAAATAATTTTTTTGATTATTCGAATAAACCTCTTGATTATTAAACGCATGAACTTCCATATAAAGGAAATCTTTAAATTTACCTATTTTTATTGGCTCATTTATGATTTTTACTTTTGTACCACGTTTAGAGTTAAAATAAATAGTCTCAATATCTTCATTTCTAAGACGTATGCACCCGTGAGAGACCATCATACCAATTCCGTACTTTTTATTTGTGCCATGAAGGAGATATCCGCCGTCAACATTTAATTTTAAAGCATACTTGCCAAGAGGGTTTTCTGGGCCAGCTTCTACCTTTCTTGGTAAAACTTTACCCATTTCTTCATGTTCTTTAATTATTGATTTTGGTGGAAACCAGGTTGGGTTAGCAACTTTATTTTTTATAAAAGTTTCACCAAGAGGCGTCTTCCAATCTAATCGACCTATTCCAACAGGATAAGTAATAACTTTTGTGTTTTCATAAAGATCCTCACCCCTAATATAAAAATACAATCTTAACTCTGCAAGGTTCAAAATTATGCCGTTATATTCAGCTTGAGGAAGTATATACATAGAGGGAATAAGATATTCAGTATTTTTTTTTGGGCTCCAATGATGAGAATCTGGATTAGCAATCAGAAGATCTTGGAATCCAGTTTTGTAACGATTTGCCATATCAGCAACCGTTTCATTTTCATTTACAATTACTGTAGATAGATTTCCAACAACTGTAGAGTTTTTTTCTAAACTGAAAATTTCAATTGAATTTGCATTTTCATTAAAAAATAAAACTATAAATAGAAAAATACAATTAAGAAACTTTTGCGAGCTTTTTGAAAAGTATACAGATTGAGAATAAAATAGTTTCATTATTTTGAATAATACCAATATTTTTTTTTATATTTAATAATTTATCATATATAAAATTTAATTTCTCATAATTATAATTATTAATAACATGGTAATTTTCAGTCTCTTTTTCAGACTCATGCTTAATAATTTTTTCTTTTTGAAATTTAACTACATAAAATAAAATTAAATTGATGATTTGCTCAATATTATAGGATGAAAATTTTTTTGAAAAGTTTATCATATTCTCTTCTGAATGTATTACGTTTTCAATATCGTAAAAAAAATCATCTATAAATAAGAAAGTATCTTCATGTTTTGAATTATTAATTTTTTTTCTTTCAAGATTTGAAAGGAAGTGGTAATTATCAACGTCCAGTGCTTCTAAAGAATTTATATAGCTATTAATATCTTTACTTCCTGGATTATTACATTTTAGAATCATACTTCTACTTATTATAGTTGGAATAATTGAAGAAATTTTTGAAGTTGTAATAATAAACTTTGTGCCACTTGGTGGCTCTTCAATAATCTTTAGTAGCGAGTTCGATGTGCTTAAATTCATTTTTTCAGCATCATGGATACAAACTATTCTTTTGTCAGTTTTTAAGTAAATTTTTTCAAGCAATTCTCTTACTTGTTCAACTTTAATTACTTTAGAACCATCTTCAGGCTTTATCAATTTATAATTAGCGTCGTCAGATAAAGATATACTTGGGTTTATTTTTAAATAGTATTTTGAAATATCAGCAGCAAGATAACTTTTTCCTATTGCTTTGTTACCGGAAATAATTAAACAATTTGGAAATCTATTTTCGTCGATAAGAGTCTTGGTTAAATTAAAATTTTCTAGAAGCCAAGTATTACTCATATTATCTATTTCCCAATAATATTCTTCTCTTTCTCGTCTTCTCTATTTAAATTCTTAAAATAAGTCAATATCTCACTTTGACCATATTTCATGAATTCTTCAAGACTATTACCTGTAAATTCACAGTAAGAAGTTTCTGTTTCGTAAATTTTTATCTTTTTTAAATTCGGCAAATATTCTATTAGTATTTCCCAAATTACTATTGATAAAAATTCGGTACTAGACCTCCAGGCTAACTCTGGGCAAGTCAAATTTAATGTTTTATGATCAAATTTATTTATTACTAAATTTTTTGTTATTTTTTTGATTAATGAATAATCTATAACAAAACCTGTCATAGGATCTATTCTATCTTTAACAGTGATTTCAATGTCATATCTACCACCATGTAGGTTTTTACATTTTCCATCATGATCGGTTATAAAATGAGCGGAATCAAAAACAAGTTTTTTTGTTATCTTGGCTTTTGGGGTTTTTAAAAAAAACTTATCATTAAAGCAAGGTATATCATCTATATATTCTTGCAAATAAATTTTGGTATTCTCGCAATCTCTTTTGGTTTTAATTCTTGCTATAAAAATATCATTATTAATTTCTAGCTTAACAATGCTTATATTATTTAATTGCAAGTTCTTTTTTAAAAAATCAAATGTGGTGTTATCTATATCCTTAATATATATATAATTATTACACATATACCCTTTGCTCATAAGCACTAATGAAAGGCATAACTTAAAATCATCAATATTATGATTTTGTATATCGATTAAATTAATATTCTTTTTATCAGTATATATATAGTTGTCAGTTATTATTTTATGTGAACTTTCCTGGTATTCATTGTTATCTATAAAACTAAATCCTAAATTACTAAGTTTGTTTTTTAACCAATATAAATAATTTAATTTTCTTACTTCTTCTCTTATTTTTATTTCATTTTCGGATGTGTCTAAGAGCTTAAGATCGAAATAAGTTTTTAATATAGTTTTTTGCTCAGCATTTAAATTTTTACAAATGAAGCTATTTTTTTCATTTGACATTTTGCTGCTTTGATTTGATACAAGTGTTTCTAATGGTATTGCGAATTTGAAAGAATATTCTTGAGAAGTTAGGCCGCTTTTATGAATTTTCTTATCTTTTGATGACATGTTCTATAATTTTAACTATAAAATTTTTTATTTAAAAAGCGTAAAATTGCGCCAACCAATTAATGGCTGACGCAGATAATACAAAGATAGTACTAGAATCCTTGGAAAGGATGTGTTGTGCTGTCTTTTTTCTCTAACATTTCGTCTACTGAAGGTGTGCCTTTTACAGCTGCTTCGATAGCGCCTTTTGTAGCTTTGTAGTTATTTTCGTAAATAGCTTCATCACTATTTGCTTCCCAATGGATGAATACGCCAACACAGATGTATAAATCATCTGCTTCACCTTTAGGAATAATGCCTGCTTCTACACTGTCTGCTACAGCCATAGCTACAGCTTTTTGTGCAGGTCCAAACATTTGAACAGCTTGTTTAGCGCCTTTTATTGTAACTTTGTTAAACATCATTGTGTTTGGTTTACAAACTAAGTTTGGACCAACTACTGCTAATAATGATGTAAAACCATCTTTGTTATTACAAAGACCATTACAAAATGCTGTTTCAACTGCTGAGCCTCTTGGACCGATTAATAAATCGATATGAGCAATCTCTGCCATAGTTCCTGTTGGGTCATTGTCGTTAACTAACGATTCCCCTACCATCACTTTATTTATTGCCATGATATAACTCCTATTATTATAATAATTTAACGTAAAAAAAGCTTTCGCCATTAATTTCTGCGAATAGCTAAGTTTTGTATTATAAACCCAAGCGGTTAAGAAAGATACTTGCCACCACAACATCAGCTGTTGTTCCTGGATTTAATCCTTGTATCTTAAGCTCTGAGTCCAGTAATAACAACTTTTTATTTAATATATTTGGGTTTTTTAGCTCCGAATACTCTTTCGATATCTCCAAAAACCTCTTTGAGACCTCTTTTGCTACCTCTAAACCATGTTTTCTAGCTATTAAGGAGTCAGGATTTTTACTCAATTGTTGTAAATATGTTGCTGTTGTAGCACACTCCGCATTCTCCATTAATTTAAAGTATTTTCTCCAATTCGATGATACAACATTGATAATATTTGAAAAACTATTGGCATATTCATTTGCTATATAATCATAAGAGCTTGCGAATTTCATAGCATCAAGAAGAGTGAATTCTGAAGATTTTTCCTTTAAATCAAATTTTTCCTGGGAACCCATGCCGCCAGCATTTGCTGTATTAATGGCTTTGTAAATAAGTTTTGTTTGTTTTGTGTCTATACTATTTATGACTTTTTTTAGGTTATTTTGCTCAAAATTGTGATTTTTATCCAAATAAAGGGCCTCAACAATTGGTACGCATAACAGTATTATTCCAAGATTTGTATTACAACCAACAACATCCATAGAAGCTTTAACGCATTCTAAAATTTTATCTCCAATATCCATGCCGTGCTCGCAAACTATATCTGAGCAAGCCATTGAACCTTGCAAAAAGTCTTTGTGAGTCATCCCATATGCTGGATAATCTAAAAAAACATTTCCTGGTTTTATAGAAAAAACGTCAAGCTTGCAAGAATACTCAAACGCCATTTTTACCTGATTTTCACTTAATATAGTCATTTATTTTTACATACACTTATAAAATCTTTAATCATTACTTCTGCAATATCCATATTACTGTAAACAGACTGAAGACCTTTCCAAGCAGGTATGCTGTTTACTTCGGTAACAGTATAACCATTCTCGCTTAACATAATATCTACACCAGAATAATTCATTCCCAAAGCAAGTGACGAATCAATAGCAAGTTTTTTCATCTCATCACTTGGATTAAAAGGTTTGCAAGATGCGCCATGTGCAACATTATTTATCCATGATGTGCCTTCTCTAGTCATTGAAGCTACTACTTCATTACCAATTACAAACAATCTCCAATCAGCAAACTTCCCCTCTGGGTGCTTCAAAAACTCTTGGAGATAATAAACATTATTTAAATTTTCATAATCTGGATGCTGGTTATCGTCATCAAGGATTTCTAAGCCTTTACCTTGAGAGCCAAAAATAGGTTTACTGATACAAAGATCTTCAGAAAAATTATTTCTAAATTTTATAAGATCTTTAATGTTACTTGTTATAAAAGTTTTTGGTGTTGGTATTTTATGAGCATTTAAAATGCATGAAGTTCTGACTTTATCAACACTTTTTTCAATACATAATGTATTATTATAGACACAAATATTGTGAAGCTCTAAAAAATGAAGTATATCTAGATGAAAACAAACTTCTTCTAAAGTTCCACCAGGGATTCCTCTAACAAAAGCACCTTCAATTTTCTCTAGTAATATTTCTTTGCCTTCAAAAATAATTCTAGGATTTTCATCAATAATAATTGATGATTCATTAATTTTTGCAGTTTCAACCAATGTATTATTATTTTCAAAAGCTTTAATAAGTTGATTTGTATGCCAACCATCATCTTCGGTGAAAATCAGATACATTTTTATAACCCAAAAGATTTTTTCATCAACTCGTTATCTATTTTTCCAGCTATAAATGTGTTACCGGTTTTCATATTTGAAATTATAACCTTACTAGGACTAAACAGGTTTGCATCTATTTTAAAAAAATCATAATCATAATCTTTGAAAATATTGGCAAAAGGTTTTCCATAATCACTTGAAGTTGAGCTTGGCATTTTTTTACATAATTCCTCAGCTTTTTCATCAGTCGTATTAACAAGTAATTGAGTTATTCCAGCAAAAATAATTGCATCGTTTGTTCTTCCCATCGCTGTTAAAAAATCCGGGGAGGTTGGCGGAATCGGAGAACTTCCAAAACCTTCGATTATTTCACTCATTGAAAACTTTAATTCGTGTGCTTTATGTAGTGCCACTTCCAAAACTCTTGAAACTACTTGGATATTTCCTGCAATACTAGATGTTGGGGTAAGAATTATTGTTAAATTTTTAGGATCAACTTTTGTGTCAGTAGCAATTTTTTCCACAATATCGTTTGGTGGAAATGAATCAACTTCCATAACAATACAAGTTTTATCGCTTTTATCAGAATAGTTAATATCTTTAAACAATGGCTCTTTAAGAGCTAATGACCTTGCTGGACCTGATCCCAATGCATTAAATTTCGAGCCCTCTTCCTTAGAAGATAAGCTCCAGCCAGCGTATTGTGAGCCTAGACAAGCAATCACAGGGTCATTTGTATTAACATGGACAGTTAAAGGCCATTCACTATTTTGCAATGTATTTAAAATATGCACCCTGCCTAGACCTCCAAGACATATTTCACTAATTACCCTTCCTGCCTCCATATTTCCAAAAGCATTTACACCCGCATCAATAATTGTGCAGCCATTATGGCCCTTCTCTACATTAATTCTATAATAATCCTGATTGTTTATTAAATCTTTTACTAACTCTTGCGACTTATTATTTACACTAATCATATTAAATTATCTCTATATTTGTAAGTTCGTTTCGTACTAATGATATATTATCTAATAATATTTTTTTCGCTTTTTTTTCATCAATAGATTTTGCGTTTATTGTACATACTGGATCACCAGTATCAAAATGATTTTTTACTTTTGGAATATTTGATACAAAATTAAATTTTTTTAAATCAAAATTTATTTCAAAGGAAATATCTGCATAAAAATTTTCAAAACAGCTAACAAACTCAGTAGATTTATTATCAATGTGTACACAATCATTTAAATATGAATTTACATGAGAACTAACAAAACCATTATTAAAAAAATCCTCATATAAAAAACACGTTTGAGTTATTCTTGGATTAATTTCAAGAAAATAAATTTCATTTGAGATTATAAAGTCTATACCATTAATACCAACCAAATTATATTCATTTATAATTAAATTTATCATATTATTTAAATAACTCATTTGGCTACTACTTAGTTTTATATTAGAAACTGCACCAGAAAAACAAAAATCTGAAAATACGGTTTTTTTACTAAAAATTTTATTAATTCCAATAATTTCATATTTTTTATTTTTATTTGCAATAAATAATATTGAATATACTTGACCATCTATGAATTTTTGACAATACTCATTAGTATTAAATTTATAATTATTTTTATTTTTTTTAACCCCAAGACCACCAGACATTTTTGTATTTTTTATTAGTGATTTTTCACTATTATTGTTAGATGGATTTAATAATTCTGGAAAATTTATATTATTCTTTTGTAGATATGAAAAAATATTTTTATGATCTTGAAGTTTTAAAATTGTTTCATGAGAATTTCCAATTATTTTTCCAAATGACTGTAGTTTTTTATAATAGCTTCCTTCTGTTTCGTAATCTGATGAAACAATTATTACTGTGTCATCTTTATTCAATTCTAAATTTTTTAAAATTGATATTACTTCATTATTTACAAGCCCAAATTCACATGAATTTTTATAGTTTTCGCCGATTAAATCTTCGTCATTAAAAGAGTCTATATTTATGACACGTTTATTTAGTTGCGCAGCTGATTTACTTTGCTCTACTAATGAATTTCCTATTAGAACAATATTATTTTGATGAAACATACTCTCTTGCTAACTCTAAAGCATCATGAAAATCTAAAAATATAGGTTTTTCTGCGCTAGCCATTTTCTTTAAAAGTTTACTCTGTGCCTGATATTTTACTTGACCAATAGCAAGCGCACCTATTCCTACAGCTCCAGAAACAGATGCAGATAACTCCTTACAATCTTGCATGGCGTCTAAACCTGCTACACCTGATGGAGGAACAGCATTAACATCTGCGGCGACCTTCAAGCTTGTAGCAATTTTAAGCTGATCCTCAGATACTAATTGTATACCTGCGGCACCACTAGCTAACACAACGTCAACGCTTTCAATTTGAGAATCAAACTCATCATTTGAGGCGCCAGAAATAGTCGCCGAAGAATCTAAGTAAATCTCTTTACAAAACTTTGCAAGCTCTTCACATTTTTCTTTTTTTCTTCCCATAATAATAACTTCAGCACCAGCTGATGCCGCAAGTATTCCTGCAATACAGCCAACTGGTCCAGTCCCACCAAAAACAACTACTTTTAGACCTTTAAAGTCTTTATTAAATTTATTTTTTAAGGCATCTTCAACTTTTGCTATCATTCCTGCAGCGGTAGTAAAGGCGCCACTTGGGTCAGCAAAACCAGATAAAGTAAACGGTGGAACAAGTGATTTTTTACAAATATTTAACATTTCAATTGCTTTATGCGGATCTCGACCACCAACAAATATCCCTGTTTTATTTATTCCAGGAGGTCTTGAAAAAATTGCATCTTGAACAAGTCCTTCAACTTCATCAACTTCTATAGATGTATAAGGAACACATTTATCCCAGCCAGCATCGTAGGCCATATTTACATCAAATGGGCTTAAATTTTTTGCAGTAGTTATCATGTGCATAATTAATGGTTTACTCATAATTTATTCCTTGTGTATATTTAAATTTTTATTTTGACTATCTGTATTGCTATCAATAAATTCAATGCAAGAACCCTTGTTTCTTCCTTGAATAATTTCAATTTGCAAATCTTTACATAAAAAATTTTGCCTTATATCTTTTGTGAGTTTATGGGCCGAAGTGTCGCTATCTGTTAAAATAAATCCAGTGGGTCCCCAAGAGCTTTGGCCAACACCCATAAAACCATTTTTTTCAACATAACTCATAATATTAGCAATATCTGGATTAGAATAAACTCCCCCTTGTATTGGCGAAAAATGAGTTCCTACAATTTTTTGTAATTTTCCAATTGCGCTAGAGAAATCTTTAAAATTTTTTTCAATTAAACTTGGAAGTATAACTAAGTTTACAAGTCTGCATAATTTTTCTGATAAATTTTCTGGAAATGGTTTTAATGTTTTGAAAGCATTGTATTCACTTTGCCCATGAATGCCTTTTTCTCTACTATTTATCAAAAGAATAATTCTCCAGTTTTCAGGAAAATCCTGCCTAACAGTTATTGGGGGGAGTTCTGCTGATTTTCCCTTACCACCATCAATTAAAAAACCGCCATTTTCAAAAGCACCAATACCTATTCCAGATCTATTACCTCTATCTAACACTTTACCTACATCCATTAAACTTAGATTAAGATCAAATAATTTTGATATTGCCATACCTATTGAAAGCGCTAACTGGGTTCCAGAACCAAGTCCAGCATGTTCTGGAATTTTTTTATTAACCTGTATGACTACCGATTCATCAACTTCATAAGCCTTAAGAATAGTGTCAGCATAAGAATAAGCTCTTTTATTTTTTTCATTTATATCATGAGTAATATGCATAGGATTTTTTGTAACCGTGACTGAAGTTTCAACACTATCAATTGCCAAACCAACACTTCCAAATTTTCTTCCTAAAGAACCATTCAAATCCATGAAGCCTAAGTGCAGTCTTGCCGGAGATGTAATTTGTATTTTTGATTTATTTTTCATTCTGCAAATATTATATTATTTTTATTTTAGATGCATTCTAGCATTATAGAAAAATTTCGACCACGGTGATATTACTTCGTTATCATTTGTTGGAAATTGCTTAATATTTATCAATCTTTCGGGATGAGGCATCATTAAAGTAACGTTTCCAGAGCTTGATGACACTCCAGCTATTCCATTGTATGAACCATTTGGGTTGAAGGGATAACTTTCGGTACTTTTTCCCGAGTCATCTATATAATTCATACATACCTGATTATTGCCGCGAAGTTTTACATAGTCTTTTTTCATAAGATCTGCTCTACCCTCGCCATGTGATATAACAATCGGTAGTTTTGATCCATCCATCTCAGAAAAAAATATAGAATTAGACTTTGCTATTGAAACCATAGTAATTCTTGATTCAAATCTTTCACTTTTATTTTGCAAAAAATTTGGCCAATTTTCTGACCCAGGTATTATACTTTTTAAATTTGATAGAGTTTGGCAACCATTGCAAATTCCAAGTGAGAATTTATCCAGATTATCAAAATACTCAGAAAAACTTTTCATTAAGATATCGTTATGCAATATTTTATTTGCCCAACCTCTTCCGGCTCCTAAAACATCTCCATAAGAGAAACCGCCACAAAACACTGCTCCTTGAAACTCATTAAGATTATTTTCTTTTTTTATTAATGAATTCATTGTGACATCAACAGCATCAAATCCATTTTCACTAAAAGCATTTGCCATTTCATAATGTCCATTAATACCTTGCTCTCTTAAGATGGCAATTTTTGGTTTGGTTTTATTAATAGAAAAAAATTGGTTTATTTCTGGATCAGAAAAACTTTTATCAATATATAAGCCTTTGTTATTCTTATTCCCAATATTTTTAAACTCATTGTCAGCTAACTTAGCATTATCCCGTATCTTTTGAATTTCATAGCTTGTTTTATGCCATGTTTTATGAAGATTTTCTAAAGAGCTCGAAAATATAGTATTTTTATCTTTTAAAATATTTAAATCATAAGAATTATTTAATTTTGCAATAATATGATTTTTTATATTGTTATCTGAGTAAATTTTACAAACTTCTTTTACTAATTTATTTGATACTTGTATAACTACCCCAAGCTCTTCGTTAAACATATATTTATTAATGTCATTAAGATCTTTTGTAAAATCAATATCAATACCTACATGTCCTGCGAATGAACATTCTAATAAAGTAGTAATAAGGCCACCATCAGATCTATCATGGTAAGAAAGAATCATATTATTTTTTATTAAGCGTTGTGTAGCGTTAAAAAAGTTCATGAAATTTTCTATGTTTTCAACTTTTGGACAATCTGTATCGATTGTTCTTAAAACTTGTGAAAGCGCTGATCCGCCAGTGCGGTAATTTTCTTCAGATAAATCTATAAAAATTATAGATGTATTTGTATCATTGATAAACATTGGTTTAACTATATTCTTTAAACTATAAACACTTGAAAAGGCACTTATAATAAGAGTGTTTGGTGATTTAACATTAATCTCTTTGTCGTTTTCAGACCATGACATTTTCATAGATAGTGAGTCTTTACCAACTGGTATTGTTACACCTAATTTATTGCAAATATTTGACGTTATTGATTCAGCAGTTTTGTAAAGATTATATTTATCAAATTCGTTATCAAAACTAGACATCCAATTTGCCGAAAGAGCGATTTTTGAAAGATCTGATATTGGTGCTGAACAAATATTTAAAATAGCTTCGCAAATAGCCATTTCACCAGACGAAACAGGATCATGAACAGCAATAGATGATTTTTCCCCTATAGACATAGCTTCTCCAGCATTAAACAAGAAATCATTAGATGTGATGCCGCAATCAGCAACAGGAACCTGCCATGGGCCTATAAGTTGATCTTGAACTGTCAAACCGCCTACCGATCTATCGCCTATTGTAATCAAAAACTGTTTTGAAGCCACAGATGGCAAAGATAAAACCTTGTTTAAGCAATCTGCAAATTCAAATTTACTATAATCATAACTATTTTCTACTAAATTGCTGGAATTGACGCAAATTTGTTGCTCACCTTTTTCACCAAAAAGGAGTTTCATTGGTAAATCTATGTAATATTTTGAATCGTCTTTTAATATAAACCTCTGATTGTCTGTAGCATGACCAATAATAGCAAACGGACAATTTTCTCTATGACAAATAGCTTCAAAAATATCAATATCAATGTCTTTAATCGATAAAACATAGCGTTCTTGGGACTCGTTACACCATATTTCAAGCGGAGTTAAACTTTTATCAGCTATAGGAATTTTTAATATATCAATGATCGCACCTTTATCACTATCATTTACCAGTTCAGGAATCGCATTTGATAAGCCTCCAGCACCAACATCATGAATTGATATAATTATATTATTCAATAAGTTAGAGCATCTATCTATAACTTCTTGACACCTTCGTTCCATCTCTGGATTTTCTCTTTGCACAGATGCAAAATCTAAATCTTCATTTTTTGAAGACGAATGTTTAGAAGATGCAGCTCCTCCGCCTAAACCCACAAGCATTGACGGTCCTCCGAGGACAATAATTAAATCAGAATCCCCTATATTTAATTTTTTATAATTTTTATTATCAATGGAACCAAATCCACCTGCGATCATAATAGGCTTATGATAGCCATAATAAGATTCTGAATTTATTTTTTGTTCAAGTGTTCTGAAATAACCAACTAAACAAGGTCTTCCAAACTCATTATTATAAGCTGAAGCCCCCAATGGGCCCTCAATCATTATTTCTAAAGCAGAAGCAATTCTTTCAGGATATGAAATACTTACACCTTCTTCCCATGGTTGCAGAAAACCAGGTATATTTAGATTAGAAACATTAAAACCGCATAAACCAGCTTTAGTTTTAGAGCCTCTTCCGGTTGCGGCCTCGTCTCTAATTTCTCCACCAGACCCTGTTGAAGCGCCAGAAAATGGCGATATAGCTGTAGGGTGATTATGAGTCTCTACTTTAATCACAGAATGAGTATCTATATTTTTATAAGAATAATTATTATTCTTTTCTATAATAAGTTTATTTGTTTTAAAAGAACTAGTTACAGCGGAATTATCAGAATATGCTTTAATTACGTTGTCAGACTTCTCTGGTTCTGTTGATTTTATAAGTTGAAATAAAGTATTATCCTTTTTCTTTCCATCAATAATCCAAGATGAATTAAAGATTTTATGCCTACAGTGCTCGGAATTAACTTGAGCAAACATCATTAATTCAACATCTGTAGGTTCCCTATTTAAATCCCCATAACTTACTGTTAAGTATGATATTTCTTCGTTTGATAAAGCTAAGCCAAGTTTTTCATTACATAATCTAATATATGATTCTATCCCTTCGGACTCATAACTAATTTCTCTTGATTCGGATTGACTAAAATTATAGTCAGCAAAATTAAAAAATACTGATTCTGTCATTTTGTCGAAAAAAAGGTTATAGAAACACGGGTTTTTTATGGTTCGCATATCAAAATTATCAGGGAAGATAAATATTTTAACTTTTTCTATAGATCTTAAGCTATTTAAACCACTTGCGTAAAAAATATCTCTCGCTTTAGATCCCCATGATGATTCTACACCGAGCCTGGGTGTAACCAACAAATACTTGGTGCTATTATTTTTTGTATCAAATATATCTGATAAAAGTAAATGCTTTGCTATCTTATACTCTTCATCCGTAAAATCTAACCTTAAGTCTATATAGTAACCATAAAACATTGAAAAATTTACATTAATATCAAAATTTTCTGAGACTTTTTTTTGAATTTTAGTATTAAGTTGCGTCTTAGAAACTTTGTTTTCTCGTAGTATTAGCATATAAAATCATAGAGTTTTGTATAGAATTTATGGTGCTAACTATAGCATTTAATCATAAGAATTTATATTTTTAGAGTTGTTAAAATAACAATTATTATAGTATTTAAGATATTAAATATTCTTCTTCATTATAAACAAAATACAGCATATTATAAAAACAATTGAGAGAGAGCAAATATGAATGAAATTATATTACTTGTCATTGGGTTAGCTATTGGATCAGCTTTAGGATATTTTATTGGCGTATCTAAAAAACTAAAATCTTCTGACCTATCACAACAGTCCGGACTTGCGTCACAAATTTCCGAAATGAAAGGAGAAATTAAAGGAATATTTACTGAGATAGAAAAATCAAGGGATAGGTCGGAGGATAGACGCGATGCTAAATTACAAGATATGAGTAATACAATAGACTCTTTTAACCGAACAATCTCCGGAACAAAAACTAGAGGCATGGTTGGTGAATCAATACTTAAAGAGACTTTAAAAAATTCAATTAAAGTAGGAGTAGTAAAAACTGAATTAAAAATTGGCTCTAAAAATGTAGAGTTTGCTTGGGACTTAGGCGATGGAAAATATATACCTATTGACTCTAAGCTTCCAGATGTTGTTTCTTTGGTAAATAAATATGAATTATCTAAAGATACTGAAGAACAAAAATTGTTATCAAAAAAAATTAAAGATAAAGTGGTCAAGGAAATTTCAAATATACAAAAATATCAAAATCAAGCCAATACTATTGATAATTGTATATTAGTTGTACCTCCTTCAGTACTAGATATGAGTCCAGAACTTATAGGAGTAGGAAAGAGTAATAATGTATTTGTTTGCTCATATAAGGACGTATTTCCAATTGCTCATGTATTAGAAGAGCAGTATCGTCGTTTTAATGACGAAGGAGATATTGGAGAATATAAAATAACCGTCAAAAAGCTTGATTCTATACTCGATAAAGTCATTACAAAAACCGAAACGCTGGATAGAGCTATTAAACAAATCTCAAATGCAAATGATGAGATTAAAGATGAAGTAACTAAAGGAAAAAGACTATAACTCATCCTATTTTATCTGGATTCGCAATATAGTATAATGAGAGTTCGGGGGCGATCTGGATTCGACGTGGATTGCAAAACCCTAGGTGCATGTCGAGTATATAGCTATTCTCGTTAAAAATGCTATAAACTTAT
>CAJXAV010000022.1 GCA_913050095.1 uncultured Gammaproteobacteria bacterium | reverse complement strand
GTAGCAGAGGCAAGATGCATTAAACCCGAATCATTAGAAACACAGAATTCAGAAACATGCATTAAATCAGTAGCATCTGTGATAGAAGTTTTGCCACACAAATTTAACATATTTTTGTTAGTTATAATTTTGTCACCAATAATCTTTTCATTGTTACTACCTAATATTAATATAAAAAATTCTTTATTTAGTTTTTCACCAAGTTCTTTGAATTTTTCCATAGGCCACATTTTCGAAGGCCCAAAAGCAGCACCTGGAGCAAAAATAATTATTTTTTTTTCTAAATCCAATTGATATTTATCAAATAGTTTTTTGATGTTTTTAGAATCAGATTGTAGAGATGGATAATATTTTTCGTTTAATGCCTCTTCTTTATTTGAAAACATAGATACATATCTAAAAGCAGTTTTCCGTCTATCTTCTCTATTGAATTTTCTAAGATCATTAATTAAAAGATATCTTGATTCTCCTAGTTCGCCAGTTCTAATTGGGATCTTTGCAAGATACGGTATTAAAGCTGATTTTATTGATCTTGACAAAACTATACTTTGGTCATAATTCCCTTTTATTTTTTTTGCTAAGCTTAGTCTTTTAAAAAATCCAAGTTCTTTATGCGCACAATTTAATATTATCGCCTTATTAGTTTCTGGCATTCTTTCAACTAAACTTTTAAATTGTGAATTTACTAAAACGTCTATTGTTGTATTTGGATTTTCAGACTTTACTCTTTTTAGTAAAGTTTGTGACATTACGATATCGCCAAGCCAGTTCTGTGGGATAATAAGTAACTTTTTTTTAGACATAAATATATAATTTTATGATTTTTTAATTTTATCAATTATTCTAGTTGAAGAACATCCTGGAACAAAAGGAATTATTTTTACTTTTCCATTTTGTTTTTTTACAAAAGTACTACCTACAATTTCATTTTCTTTATAATCTCCGCCTTTAATAAGAATATCTGGTTTTATTTTCTTTATCAATTTTAGTGGAGTAGACTCGCTGAATTTAATTATAAAGGCATCATCTAAAGTTGCTCTTCTTACCATTTCCATTCTATCTTTAATATTATTAATTGGCCTACTTTTTCCTTTTAGATTTTTTACTGAAGAATCATCATTTATTCCAATAAATAAAAAATCAGATATATTTCTTGCTTGATCTAAATATTTTATATGTCCACGATGAAGGATATCAAAACAGCCGTTTGTAAAGCCAATGTTAAAACCTAATGATTTAATGGTTTTTAAAACCATATTAAGATCTTTTTCGTTTTTTATGACTCTATCAAGCTCATCAAGCTTAGCTAAATTTTGAAAGTACTCTTCCTCTAATTCATCTTCCAAACTAATACTTTTATAAACTAAAGATGTTAGCTCTTCGTTACCAATTGATTGAGCCCCTAATTTTTTGATAGATTCACCAGCAGCAATATTTGCAACTAGTGCTGCAAAATACAGATCATCTTTATTTGACGACATATAAGCTGCGCATAGAACTGCAATGACTGTGTCTCCAGCACCTGTAACATCAAATACTTCTTTTGCTGATGTTGCTTTTATATACTTAGGTTCTTGATTTTTTCTTATGAGTAACATCCCTTTAGAACCCAAAGTAACTAATATTGAATTAATATTTAATTGTGTCGATAGTTTTTTTGCTTTTTTAATAATTTCTTTTTGGTCTTTACATGGTCCAACAATATTTTCGAATTCTTTTAGGTTAGGTGTAATAGCAAAAGCATTTTTATAACAATCAAAATTATTTCCTTTTGGATCAATGAATACAGGTTTCCTATATTTATTTGAAATTTTTATGAGCTGACTGATATTTGTTAATGAGCCTTTGTTATAATCTGAAAAAATAACTGCATCAGATTCTTTTATTAAAATCTCTATTTTTTTAGAGATACCTTCTCTTTTTTTTCTTGTTTCTATAATCTCATCATCAATTCTCATTAGTTGTTGATTCTGACTTATTATTCTAGTTTTAGTGGTGGTTTTATAATTTTTATTTGACTCTGAAACAAGATTAATTTTGTGTGTTTTTATAATTTTTCGTAACGATTTGCCATTCACATCTATTCCAACTTCTGCAACTAAATTAGCTTTTAAACCAAGTGAACTGATGTTTGCCGCAACATTTGCAGCACCACCAGGTTTAAGTATTTCCTTTTCAATTTTTAATACAGGAACAGGTGCTTCTGGAGATATGCGATTTGTATTACCAAAAGTGTATCTATCAAGCATTGCGTCTCCAATAATTAAAATATTGGATTTTTTAAATAGACTCATTTTTTATTATACCCATTATCAATGTAAGTTTTATTTTTTTTTATAGCTTCTTTTAATAGTCTATCATTCCTAGAAAAGTTTTCTCTACTATTAATTTTATGTTTTAAATGAATCAATCCAGTTGAAAAAATAGCTTCTTTTCTATATATATCATTATTTATTAATCTAACAACTAGATCAGAATCTTCTCTTCCCCAACCAATATAATTTTCATCATACCCGTTTATGCCTTCAAAATCTTTTTTCCAAATAGCCAAATTACAAGTTTTCGCGCCCTTCCATTGTTTTTTTTTAAGCTTTCTTAGTGGATAATTTTTAAATCTTAAAAGTGGAAAAATTCTATTTATGTCTTTTTTTAGTCTCAGTTTTATAAATTTTAATAGACTTAAAGTATTTATATCTAAATTACTTTTTATAAGAGATGCCGTGTATTTTTCTGACAACATTGTTCTATTGCCCCTTGAAAAATAACCTTGTTCAGCTATTCTTCTATGATTTTGAATAAAGTCATCAAATACAACACAATCGCCATCTATAAAAATTAGATATTCTCCTGAAGAAACTTTAACAGCCTCGTTCCTTATCTTTGCTGCTCTAAATCCCTCATCTTCTTGCCAAACATATAAAATTTTAATTGAGGAATCCTTATAATCATCAATTATTTTTTTTGTTTCTTTGGTTGATCCGTCATCAGCAATAATTAATTCAAAGTTCTTATCGTCTTGAAAAAAAAACGAGTCAATACATTTTTTTAAAAAATCAGGACTATTATATGTTGTAATAATTACTGAAATTAGCATATTTTTAATTTAAATATTTAAAATTATAAATCACCGTCTTCATCTAACTCATATATAGTTGAACAATATGGGCATTTAATTGTTTTATTTGTTTCTTTTTCTATAGGTAGGAAAATTTTTGGGTGAGACAATTTTAGATAATTTTCCCTAGGACAGCTTAATGGTAATTCACTTTTATTTATAATTATAGTATTCGATGAATTTTTTTTATTTTTAACTGACATAATTATCTATTTTACAATTGTAAGCCAGTCTTTATATTTTTCTGATTTTCCATTTACAATATCAAAAAACTTACTTTGAAGTTTTTCTGTTACAGGACCTCTTGACCCGTTCCCAATTGATCTGTCATCTAGTTCTCTAATAGGCGTAACTTCGGCTGCTGTGCCTGTAAAAAAAGCTTCATCTGAAATATATATTTCATCTCTCGTTATATTTTTAACTTTTATTTCTATACCTTCATCTTCCGCTATTTTCATTACGGTCCTTCTTGTTATTCCATCTAAAGCGGAATTTACTTCGGGCGTATAAATAGTGTTATTGTTAACAATGAAAATATTTTCACCACTTCCCTCTGCGACATATCCATTTACATCTAAAAGAAGTGCTTCATCATAGCCACAATTTAGAGCTTCCTGAAGTGCAAGCATAGAGTTTATATAATTACCATTGGCTTTTGCTTTGCACATAGTTGCATTAACATGATGTCTTGTGTAAGAAGAAGTTTTGATTCTAATACCATTTTTTAGATTATCATCACTAAAATATGAGCCCCATTCCCATGCAGCAACCATCAAATGTTCTTTTAAATTATCAGCTCTTAATCCCATACCTTCTGACCCATAAAAACACATTGGTCTAATATAACCAGATTTTAAATCGTTTTTTTCAACAACGATTTTTTGAGCATTTTCTATTTCTTTTTGTGAGAAAGGTATTTTCATACCCAAGATCTTTGTAGAGTTTATAAGTCTTTTTGTGTGATCCTCTAGTCTGAAAATGCCAGTTCCCTTAGCTGTTTTATAAGCCCTTACACCTTCAAATGCACCCATCCCATAATGCAGGGTGTGAGTTAGAACATGAACTTTAGCTTCTCGCCAGGGAATCAATTCACCATCTAACCATATAAAACCATCTCTATCTGACATTGACATATTAATTACTCCATCTCATCGTAATAGATTCATTTGCATATGCAAATGAGAAATATTATCATTTATTACTTAAATAACCAAAATACATACAATTAAGGAAAATATAAATGCAAAATACACTCTTTTTAGTTAATTATAAAGCTTTGCATCTAATATTAATATTAATATTTGCTTTATTGCCAGTAATGAGTGACGCAAGTGAAGTGAATGTTTATTCAGGAAGAAAAGCTAAGTTAATAAAACCATTATTTGATAAATTTGAAAGTCAGACCGGCATAAAAGTAAATTTAGTAACCGCAAAATCTGACGCATTGTTAAAAAGGATTGAGGCAGAAGGCGCAAGTTCTCCAGCAGATATATTTATTACAGTTGATGCAGGTAGGCTAGATCGTGCAAAAAGAATGGGTCTACTACAAAAAATTAATACCACATCTTTTAAAAATAAACTTTCAAAAGATTATATAGATAAAGACAATATGTGGATCGCAATTTCGAAAAGAATTAGAACTATTATTTATTCAAAAGAAAAAGTTGAAAAAAGAGAAATATCAAGGTTTGAAGATTTAGCAAGTAATGAATGGAAAGATAGAATTTGCGTAAGATCTTCAAACAATATTTATAATCAATCCTTAATTGCATCTTTAATTGCTAGCGTTGGCGAAAAAAAAGCTGAAAGCATTACAAAGAAAATCGTTAAAAATTTTGCAAGAAAACCTTCTGGAAATGATAGGGCGCAAATTACAGCAGTTGCAAAAGGAGAATGCGATGTTGCTATTGTAAACCATTATTATTACATTTTAATGCTAAATTCAAAGGACCAAGAAAAAAGAAACATTGCAAAAAAAGTAAATATATTATTTTTAAACCAAAAAGATAGAGGTTCTCATGTAAATATAAGTGGTTTGGGTATAGCAAGATATTCTAAAAATATTGAAAACTCGTACAAACTTATTGAATATTTATTAAATAAAGAATCTCAAGAATGGTATGCAAACGTAAACAATGAATATCCCGTTATGCCAAATGCAGAAACAAACGATTTGTTGAAAAGTTGGGGCGCTGTAAAACTTGATGAAAAATCTATAAATAAATTAGGTGAATTAAACCCTAATGCTGTAAAATTAATGGATCGCGTTAATTGGCAGTAGATAAATAGGGGATATCTAATTTTAAATTTTGAAAGACTAGCATTTGCAATAGCATTAATATTTATGGTGCCATTTATTTTTTTGGCTTCATCAATATTTTTTCCATTTAATGAAAATTGGAATCATATAATTGATAATGTATTGTATGATTATTTCTTTAATTCAATCATTTTGTCTTTAGGCGTAGGATTTTTTACATTTCTAATTGGAACATCGACAGCTTGGTTAACTTCAATTTACGAATTTCCGTTCAGAAGAATTATTTCTTGGTTATTATTAATGCCTTTAGCTATGCCAGCATACATTATTGCTATCACATACGTTGGAATTATAGATAATTTCAATTTTTTACCGGATATAAGAAACTTGTTTGGTGCAATAATAATGATATCACTTGTTTTGTATCCATATGTCTATATCTTAGCAAGGGGAGCATTTCTTGAGCAGTCAAAAGAATTGCATGAAAATTCTCAAATACTTGGAGCGTCACACTTTGAAATATTTATCAAGGTATCTATTCCTATGGCAAGGCCTGCTATTATTCTTGGTGTAACACTATCTGCAATGGAGGCGCTAGCCGATTATGGAACGGTTGAGTTTTTAGGTGTTCCTACATTTACAACCGGAATATTTAGAACTTGGTTTGGAATGAACGATACAATCACTGCCACCCAAATGGCTACACTATTATTGAGCATAGTTTTTATATTTGTTTTTATAGAACAACAGTCGAGAAAAAAGATTCGTTACTCTGAAAATATTAAAACGCAATCAAAACTAAATTACAGAATAACTTCAAAAAAAAATAACGCAGTAATTATTTCAATATGTCTTTTACCCTTAGTTTTTGGCTTTGTAATACCTTTTATACAATTAATTTATTGGTCTTTATTTGTATCAAGTGAAAGCTGGGATTATGCATTTCTTAATGTAATTAAGGATACGTTATTATTATCTTTTATTGCTGCATTTATAATTACCTCAATATCAATCATGATTACATATGTTAAGAGACTTAGATCAAAAAGTTTTACAAATAAACTTATGAATATAATTACTTTAGGTTATGCAATTCCTGGCCCAGTTGTTGCAATAGCTGTCTTAATACCATTTGCTACGTTTGATAATTTTTTAAATCAAGTTTTAATATCAAATTTTGATATTTCCGTCGGACTAATTTTCAGTGGGTCACTTTTTATATTGATTTTTGCATACTGCATAAGATTTTTGACAGTTTCTTCAAGAACTATTAAAAATGGCCTTGAATCTATAAGCTTGGCAACTGATGACGCTGCAAAATCTATGGGTGCAAGTACAAAAACATTACTTACTAAAATTCATTTTCCGATGCTTAAGACTTATGTGCTAACAAGTTTTTTAATTGTATTTATAGACGTTATGAAAGAATTACCATTGACGTCAATCTTAAGGCCCTTTAATTTCAATACTCTTTCTGTAAAAGCATTTGAACTTGCATCTGATGAAAAAATTGCAGATGCTTCTAATGCTGCAATAATGATAGTTGTAGCTGGTATTATTCCTGTAATATTTATTACAAAAAATATATTAGGAAAAAGAAATAAGGTATAATTTAAAGATTATGAATAAGAAACTAATAATCTCAGACTTATCATTGTCTTATGATAATAACGAAGTTCTTACGGAT
Source organism: uncultured Gammaproteobacteria bacterium (assembly GCA_913050095.1). Classification (GTDB taxonomy): domain Bacteria; phylum Pseudomonadota; class Gammaproteobacteria; order Poriferisulfidales. The sequence continues at coordinate 11,461 of CAJXAV010000022.1, read as the reverse complement.
ATAAATTTTGATTTGGAGGAATCTGAGATTGGTTGCATCTTAGGACCAAGTGGATGCGGAAAAACATCGTTATTAAGAGCTATTGGTGGTTTTGAAAATATCACAGCTGGGTCTATTCTAAAAGATGGGGTATGTATTTCTAATAAAATACAAAATGTCCCAATCCAAGACAGACAAATGGGTATGGTTTTCCAAGATTATGCTTTGTTTCCAAACATGGACGTGAAGTCAAACATATCTTTTGGTTTAAGAGGAATTAGTAAAAAAGAAAAAAATTCACGAGTCGATTACTTGCTGGATTTAGTAAACTTGGGCAATTATAAAAATAAATATCCACATGAGTTATCAGGAGGAGAACAACAAAGAGTTGCGCTTATTAGATCTTTAGCGACATCTCCAGATATACTACTTTTAGATGAGCCATTTTCTAATATTGACGCAGATGTTAAAGAAGATTTAGTAACCGATGTAAGAGACTTGTTAAAAGAATTATCAATAACATCAATTATTGTTACTCATGACCAATATGAGGCTTTTAATATCGCAGATAAAGTTGCAATTATGAATAATGGTAGAGTTGAGCAAATTGGAAGTGCGTATGATATTTACCACAAGCCATCTAATAAATTTGTTGCTGACTTTATTGGTTTAGGAGTCTTTTTACCAATAATAAAAAACAGCAATGGCAAATTTGAAACACCATTAGGACTTCTAGACGAAAATAAACTTGGGAATATGAAATTGAATTCAAAAGATATTGAGATGCTCATTCGTCCTGACGACATAATTCATAATGATGAAAGTAATATCCAAGCAATTGTCGAAGAAAAACAATTTAGAGGTGCAGAATTTTTATATAAATTATTATACAATAATGATTATCCATTACTTTGTTATGCACCAAGTCATCATGATCATAAAATAGGTGAATCAATTGGCATAGAATTAGAAATCGAGCATTATGTAATATTTGAAAAATAATGAAAAATAAAAATACAAAATTTTCTTCAGAAATAGTTAAAGGATATGACAGAGCTCCAAGCAGGGCTATGTTAAGAGGAGTAGGTTTTACAGATAAAGATTTCGACAAACCTCAAATTGGAATAGCTTCAACATGGAGCGAAGTTACTCCATGTAATTCTCATATAAACAAGTTGGCAGAATCAGTAAGTTTAGGAGTTAATAAAAAAAATCTTAAACCAGTAATATTTAATACAATCACAATTTCTGATGGAATTTCAATGGGAACAGAAGGAATGAAATATTCTCTAGTTTCAAGAGAAGTTATAGCTGATTCAATTGAAACTGTAGCAGGTTGCGAAGGATTCGATGGTATTATTACTATTGGAGGATGTGATAAAAACATGCCTGGTTGTCTTATAGGTCTTGCTAGATTAAATAGGCCATCTTTATTTATATATGGTGGAACTATACTACCTGGAATTTATAATAATAAAAAAATTGATGTTGTTTCAGTATTTGAAGCTGTAGGTCAATTTGCAAAAAAAGAAATAACAAAACAAGAACTAAAGAATATAGAAGAAAATGCAATACCTGGTCCTGGCTCATGCGGGGGTATGTACACTGCAAATACAATGGCTTCGGCAATAGAAGCACTTGGAATGAGTCTGCCGGGAAGTTCTTCGCAAGCGGCAATTTCAAAAGAAAAAAAATTAGATTGTATAAATTCTGGAAAGGCAATTAAGAATTTACTAGAAAAAAATATTACTCCAAAAGATATTATGACTAGAAAGGCCTTTATAAATGCCATAACAGTTACCATCGCTCTTGGTGGCTCAACAAATGCAGTTTTACATTTATTAGCTATGGCTCATGCAATTGGGGTTAAATTGAATTTAGATGATTTTACAAAAATTGGTAAGAAAGTTCCTGTTCTTGGAGATTTAAGACCAAGTGGTAAGTACATGATGTCAGAGTTAGTAAAAATTGGAGGCATACAGCCTTTGATGAAAATATTGTTAGATGCAGGAATGCTTTACGGTAACTGTCTTACAGTCACAGGAAAAACTTTAAGAGAAAATTTAAAAAAAGTAAAAAGCTATCCAGCAAGTCAAAAAATAATCAAACCATTGAATGATCCAATAAAGAAAGATAGTCATTTGGTAGTATTATACGGAAATTTAGCGCCTGAGGGCGCAGTTGCAAAAATTTCTGGAAAAGAGGGTTTGGTTTTTGAAGGCAAGGCAATTGTTTTTAATTCAGAAGAAATAGCTATGAAAGCTATATTAGAAGGTAAAGTAAAAAAAGGCCATGTTATTGTCATTAGGTATGAAGGTCCCGTTGGCGGTCCTGGAATGAGAGAAATGTTAGGGCCAACAAGTGCAATCATGGGTAAGGGCCTTGGTAAAGATATAGCATTAATAACTGATGGAAGATTTTCTGGCGGAAGTCATGGTTTTGTTATTGGTCATGTTTCTCCAGAAGCGGCAAAAAAAGGTCCAATAGCTATAATTAAAAATGGAGATGCTATAATTATTGATGCTCAAAAACAAAAAATAGATTTAAAGATTTCAAAAAAAGAAATTAATAAGAGAATGGCAAAGTTATCAGACTATAAAGTTAAATATAAAAAAGGAGTACTTGCTAAATACGCATCATTGGTAAGCTCAGCATCAAAAGGCGCTGTTACAGACTATATAGAATAGAAATTTCATGCTGGTTTTATAGTAAACCTTCCAGTCAAAACCCATCTAAAAAGAAGATATAAAGGGAAAATTAAAAGTACAGCAAGAGCAATTGTACTATCGTCATATGGAAGTAACCTACTTACATAGATGAAAAAGGACTTACCTTTTATAAAATAATAAATTATATTAAAAGGATGTAAAAGAAACAAAATTAATGTTATTGCATACAGAAGTCTATTTAATCGTTGAAATATATTATGCATTTTAATCCCTCTAAAATTTAGTTATTAAAATATTAATAATTAATTCTACACTTTTAATTTATTATTTCAAAAACCAGCTTTTTTAAGTAATTCTTTTGCTTTTTCCTTATCTTGCTCAACAAGATTACCTTCTTCATACATCATAGCTAATGTTGTTAGTGACCCAACGAGGCCTTGACTAGCTGCTTTTGTATACCAATGAATTGCTGCCTCTCCATTTTTTTCTACACAATCACCTTCCATATACATAAACCCTAAACCATGTTGAGCTAAAGCATGACCACTTTCTGCGGCAGACTTCATCCACTTAAAAGCTAAAAATGGATTTGCTTTATTTCCTAAACCATTTTGATACATTATCGCGCATCTATGTTGGGCCTCTGTATTACCATTTTCTGCAAGGGGAGATAGAAGTTGCATTGCCCTCGAAAAATGCTTGGCTTCAAAAGCACTGAGACCACTACTTAATTCAACTTCATCTTTTTTCATATTTATATCCCATTAACAATATTTTATTCTGATAGTATATACATATAATGAGAAAATTATAAACGCTTTAGGAGAAACTGTGACAGATAATTTTTTAAGAAAGGCTATTCAAAAAGTAGCAACGGGCCCAGAGTTTAGTAAGAACATATCAGAAGAAGATAGCTATGATTCTATGATGAATATTTTAGATAATGAATCTGATTCTGTTCAGGCTGCAATATATTTGATAGCCATGAGAATGAAAAGGGAAACGATGGATGAAAATATTGGTTCTCTTAAAGCCTTAATAGATAAGTCTGATATCATAACTGCAAATGTAGACGAATTACTTGATATTGCAGAACCATATAACGGATTCCTTAGAAACACACCCCTCAGCGCTTTTTTACCAGCAGTTTTCTCTTCGCTAGGGTTGCCATGTTTAACTCATGGAGTAGAAACAGTTGGTCCAAAATTTGGTTTAACTGCAAAAAAAATATTAAAAGCTTCAGGAATTAATGTCGAAAATGATTTAAAAGAAGCATCCAAATTTTTAAGTGATGAAAATATAGGCTGGACTTATATAGACCAAGAAAAATTTTGTAAGCCACTGCATAATTTAATCGATTTGCGAACTAGAATGGTAAAAAGAACAATTTTAACTACAATAGAAGTTTTAGTTGGTCCAATTAGAGCAAAAAATAAAACTCATTTGCTAACTGGTTATGTTCATGCAGCATATCCTCCAGTCTATTCAGATTTAGCAAAAGTTGCTGGTTTTGATAGCGCGGTTTTAGTTAAGGGTGTTGAAGGTGGTGTATCACCCGCATTAAGAGGTGATGCTAAAGTTTTTTATTACACTGAAAATAATGAAATGCAGGAAACTAAATTTAATCCTAAAAATATTTCTATAGAGCAAAATATGAGAGCTGTGCCTCTTCCAGAGATTGAAAAAAAAGAAGAGATTAAACTTGATGAGATATCTAGCGATATAAATATTGAAGATTTTTCTGTCAAGGCAGCAGAAATTGGAACCGACGCCATTAGTGGAAAAAATGGTCCAGCAAAAGATACATTGATTTATACTGGAGCTTTGACATTGTCTATTATAAAAAATATAGATTTCAATGATGCAGCAGAACAGATTAAAAGTGTTATAAACAGTGGTAAAGCAAAAGAATTTTTTTATAATGCAAAATGAATTATAATTAAATAAAATTAGGTTAAATAAATGGAGATGCGAGGAGCAAAATGAACGAGACATATAGAAATGCAGTGGTACAAATGGAAGAGCAGGGAGTGCAAGAAGAATATATTCTTGGATGGCAAGGCGGGTTTTTAGGGCATCCACCAAGAGAAGAAACAAGAACGAACGATGCATATGACGCAGGTTATGAGGATGGACAAGAAAAAAACCTTGCAAATATTGGTAACTGGAAAAAGTAATTTATTTATTTACTAAAGAACCAATCGGTCTGCGTAAGGATAATAAGATTTTGGGTACTTCTTGATCGATAACATACATTCTTATCCAATTATTATCTAAATCACCCATGTTATTCATTAAATGATTGCCAAGTATAATCCTAGCTTTGTAACTTGGCTCGTCTGTATATTGAAGTTCAGAATATTCTTCCATTCGTTCGTTTAATAAATTAATAAATTTTGTTTTTCTGTCTTTTTCTGAAATTTTTAAATCAATTTCGTTTGTATTAACCGTTTCATTAAGTTTTTTTGCTATGTCAGTTATAAAATTAATTTTTTTTTCTTTTTCATATGCTTTTACTTCATTATTGACTACATATAACTGAAAACATGATACTTCTTTCAATATCTCAATTCTATCTGACCAAGTATCAGTATCGAATCCTTCATTTTCCAAATTTAATAAAGTTTTTTTTGAAATTTTCCAGATGCTTACAGCTAGAGCACTAGCTATTTGCCCGATCTGCCTTTTTTTTCCTTTTTGATTCCAACCACTATGTATTCTTTGTATACTCATAATATAAATCTAAATTAACATTAAGTTATTATACATTATTAATTATGAGAGAGATAAAACCAAATACTTTTATATTTGAATTCGAAAATGCTTTAAATAAAGTAGATTGCAAAAGGATTATTGAAAGATTTGAAGATGATAAAGAAAATCATTACTCGGGAAAGATTGGCCAGAATATTTCTGAAGACTTGGATATAAAAAAATCAACCGATCTTTTTATAAGCGGAAAAGAAAAATGGAAAGATATTGACAAGATTTTTTTTACGGCTTTAGCAAAATCTCTAAAAAATTTTAAGAATGAATATGATTTTTTCAAAGGTCCTTTCAAAGATATGGGTTATGCGATTCAAAGAACAAATCCTGGTCAATATTATCATTGGCATGTCGATGGCGGTAGTCATGAATTTAGTTATAGGCAATTAGTTGCAATCTTTTATTTAAACGACATTGAAAAGGGCCAGGGTGGCACAACTGATTTTTTACACCAGCAAGTATCAGTTAATCCTGAGGCTGGAAAGCTAATTCTTTTTCCTCCATTTTGGACACATAAACACAGAGGGGCTGAAGTCTTATCGGAAAAAAAATATATTGCAACAACTTGGGTTGTTTTCGCTTAGCGAATACTAAGATACATTTGAGATAATAATTATTTTAAGAAAAAGAGGTTTCTTCCATGTTCCCAGATATGTCTATATCTATAACTTTTACTTCGGGCATTTGATTTATAATATAAGCAGCCATCATAATTGCTGTTTCTTTTTTATTTAAATGAATAGATGTAAATAAACGATCAGCAGCTATTTGACATTTTTGCATTTGCGAAGGTTTTTCCACCCAAGATTTACTCATCTGCCATCCTTTATTCATATCAATGTCCATCTGATTGAAAAAAGACTGAGCTTCTTCGACAATTTTTTCTTTAATTTTAAGCGGGTATTCATTCTCACCGAGAATGATATTAAGTTCGTACATTTTATTACTTTTTAGAGCCTTTTTCGCTGTGAGCCATATCTACTATATCCATGGCTAAGTCTCTATATTCTTCTCTAAATCCAGCAATTTCTGAATCATCATCTGGAGCAAAATACTCAGAGGCTTCTACACCTTGCTCTCTATCTAAAGCAATAAATTTTTTTTGCATTTCCAATAACTTTTTTATCTTATCTTGCTTATCTTCACTCATTTTATCCACCCTCTTAAATTCTCAAAATATGTCTAATGATAACCCACTTGGCCTTATAAAATCCACTAGTCCTGATTGGGTAGTCTAATATCCGCCTTTTCTTCTACTTTCAGGAAGACCAGAAATTCTTCCGCCTTGTTTGCTTGGATCACCTGGGAACAGATCATAAAGAACCTTAGCATCAATTTTCTCACCCCATAATTTTTCAAAAAACTTAACTAATTTCCTTGTGTTTGGCTGGTTGCCAGCATTGTTGAAAAATTCATCTCTTAAATGATTTATCACATCCCAATGTCTATCTGTTAGCTCTAACTTTTCAGCTTCAGCAATTGCTTTAGCTAGGTCTTCAGACCAATCTTCAGCATTAACTAAATATCCCATTTCAGTTGTTTCTATTTGTTTTCCTGCAATCTCTATTGTTGGCATTATTAACCTCCCTATCGAATTATGTTTTATTCATTACTTTTTGATACAGCTACAGGAGCTATACTTTTATGAGGTAAAAAGATACCACATCCATATAATTTTCCAATACCTATTCCGAGCTGTTGTATTTTTATTGAATCCTTTTTTTCAAGATCCGTAATCAACAAGGTTTTCCCGATAAGCGTTTTATCTGGTATTTGAATCAAATGTTCTTTACCGCAAAGCATTTTTTTGACATTTATACCCATTGATTTCAAATATGAATTTATTTCCTTAAGAAAATCTTCCTCGTTTTTATTATTCTCTATTACAACTGATCTACAAAAAAGAGTATCCGTCACAATTAAATTTTTTATAGTAGGTTTTGAGAGCTCCATTTCATATTTGCCAACACTCAATACTTCTTTATCAAGTTTGTAAAATAATTGAGAAAATTCTGCCGGTGTTCTAATACAAAATCTTGTTCTTTTTGACAAATAAATTTCGGTTTCTGGCCTTTCCCAACCTGCCCCAGACTCTGCACCATATACAGAATGTATAGCTAAGTTTTCTATATCATTAATTTTTGGAATCTTTTTTAGAACAGCTTCAAATAAACTATATGCATGATCAGCTGCAATTTTTTTGCAATTTACTTTAAATGAAATATCCACAATCGTGTTATCAGATTTGTTTACATTATCTTGATTATCTTCTTCCCAAAACATGATTAGTTTTTAGGCGAGGTAAATAGATTTTCAAGATCAGTTTCCCAATAGTCTGGTGTGTCATCAAAATTGGGTTTTATATCTAAAGACAAGAACATCTCGCCTTCATCAATTTTTTTAGATATAAATTTTTTTAAATCTTTGTAAGTTTCAATCTTGTATTGCTGTATTAGTATTTCACTCAATGTTAGCATTTCTTTTTCCTATTCTATTTGAAAACCTAATTCTTTTAAGTAGCCTTTTTTTCTTTCCATCAATATAGCTTTCTCTTTTATGTAATATATTATTTGCCAAATACCCTTGGTTCTCCTGCAATAATAATTTAAAAGTATATTTTGTGTCCTCATTGATAAAGCTAAACATAAAATCCTTAATTTTTTTAATTGTATCATTTTTTTGCCAAATAATATTTTGTTCTCGAGAAGTAAAACGCATATTTAAAAAATTATTTTCATCAATGTAGAAAACAGGACCAGATATTGCATTACTATCTTTAAGATTTTTATTTTTTGGTATCTTCATAATATTTTTTTGCATCAGTATGTTTATATAGTCTGGGTTGTGATCTCTTAGATATATGTACATTATTTCATGATCTAAAAGTATATTCTCACCACCTTTTTTTGCTGGTTGGACACAATGCAATAAAAAGGATTTTATTGACGATTCAGTTGGATAATAATAACCATCTGTATGCCAATTTAAACGTTTCTCGGTGTAAGGTATATACTCTGAATTCGTTATTTTATTTTTTGGTTCTGATTTATTTGTTATGTTAGAAATATTTTCACTGTCCGAAAAAAGGTTAGATATTGATTTATTCAGATCTAATTTAGAACAAAAGTTATGAAGATCATAATCGGTTAATTTTGATTCAAACTCGTATATTGCAAAATTATATTTTTTTATTAGTTTCTTTAATAAATTAATATTGCCTTTATCTATAATATTGTTATTAAATTTTACTATAAAATTTTCTTGGCATACAGGATATTGAGAAAGCTTAAAGTTACGCCATTCCAGGTATTCTTCTTGATTTTCTAATAAAAATGGAGATTTCATGATTTAGATTGTATGACATTTCGCTACTTCTTTGATAGGATAAATATGTAAGTTTTTTGTAAAATGCATTCTCTTTTATAGTACCCATAATGGGATATAAAAATTGTACCAAAAGAGATAGTAAAGACACCCCAAAAGAACGGTGTCATTAGCAGAAAATAACTCATAAAATAAAATTATCTACAGATAAAAATTTTGTAATTCAAAGGAGAAAAAGAGTGGCTGATAAACATAAAACCCCTATGTTAGATGAATTAGAGCACGGCCCATGGCCAAGCTTTATATCTGGTATTAAAAGATTAAGAGACCAACATCCTGAAGAGAGAATATCTAGCATGGCTAACTCTTTATTAGGTCAGTTAGAACATTCTTACGAAACAAGAAAAGGTTATTGGAAAGGCGGAACAGTGAGTGTTTTTGGTTACGGAAGTGGGATCATCCCAAGATTTTCTGAAGTAGGTGATGCATTCCCAGAATCAAGAGAATTCCACACATTAAGGGTACAGCCACCCGCTGGAAATTATTACACAACTGATATGTTAAGACAGCTTGGTCAAAGCTGGGAAAAACATGGTTCTGGTCTACAAACATTCCATGGTCAAACAGGAAATATAATGTTCATCGGTTCGACAACAGAAAATACTCAACATTTTTTTGATGAAATTAATGAATATGGTTGGGACTTAGGCGGTGCTGGTCCTTGTGTAAGAACAGGAATGTGTTGTGTAGGTGCAGCTAGATGTGAACAATCAAATATCGACGAAATAAAAATTCATAGGACATTATTAAATAATTTTACAGATGATGTTCATCGTCCTGCATTACCTTACAAATTTAAATTTAAAGTTTCAGGTTGTCCAAATGATTGCGTTAACTCTATTGAGAGAGCTGACTGTGCAATTATTGGCACATGGAGAGATGACATGAAAGTTGATCAAAACGAAGTTAAAGATTTCGTTGAGAAAAAAGGACGAAAGTATGTAATTGATAATGTAATTACAAGATGTCCTACAAATTGCTTATCTCTTAAAGATGACGATACGCTTGAAGTTGATAATAGAAACTGTGTTAAATGTATGCATTGTTTAAATGTAATGCCAAAAGCACTTAGTCCTGGAGATGATAAAGGTGCAACAATATTAATGGGCGGAAAAAGAACATTAAAAGTTGGTGACTTGATGGGAACAGTTATTATTCCATTTATGAAACTAGATACAGAAGAAGATTATGAAAAGCTTACTGAATTAGCTGAAGAAACTATAGATTTTTGGGCTGAAAATGGTCTAGAGCACGAACGTTGCGGTGAAATGATTGAAAGAATTGGCTTGGTGAATTTCCTAGACGGGATTGGCTTAGAGGTTGACCCAAATATGGTTGCAGATCCTACAACAAGTTCATATGTGAGAATGGACGGATGGGATGATGAAGCAGAAAAATGGTTCAAAGAAAAATTACAAGCTGCAGAAGCATAATTTTTAATAAATTAAAAATAGGAATAAATAATGTCAGAACAACAAGCACAACAAGAAAATAGACCACCAATAGAAACAGGATGTCCTGATGCCTTTCAATATATGCATCCTGTAATGAGAAGAAACTACGGGCAATGGGCTTATCATGAAGATCCTCGTCCAGGTGTTTTAAAGCATGTCGCACATAGCGGCGATGCAATTTGGACTATTAGGGCAGGAACACAAAGAATCTTGGATGTAACAACGCTAAATCTTCTCTGCGATATAGGCGATAGACATGCTGATGGATATGTTAGGTTCACTATAAGAAGTAACATTGAATATATGGTAGATCAAGAATCCAAAGTGGGGCCTCTTATTGTTGAATTAGAAAAGAATGGGTTTGTTGTTGGCGGAACAAAAAATTCTGTAGCAATGATCTCTCACACCCAAGGTTGGTTACATTGTGACATACCTGGTACAGATGCATCAGGTGTTGTTAAAGCAATGATGGACGAAGTTATAGATGAGTTTAAAGGTTGGAATATGCCTAATAGAGTTCATATGACAACATCTTGTTGCCAAATTAATTGTGGCGGACAAGGCGATATAGCTATTAATGTTCAACATACAAAACCGCCAAAAATAAATCATGATTTAGTATCTAATGTTTGTGAAAGACCGTCAGTAGTTGCTCGTTGTCCAGTAGCAGCAATTAGACCAGCACAAGTAAATGGAAAACCATCTTTAGAAGTTGATGAAAAAAAATGTATATGCTGTGGAGCATGTTACCCACCTTGCCCACCAATGCAAATTAATGACGCTGAACATACTAAACTATCAGTTTGGGTAGGTGGAAATCACTCAAACGCAAGAGGAAAACCAACTTTCCAAAAATTAGTTGCAGCTGGGATACCTAATAATCCTCCAAGGTGGCCTGAAGCTACCGCTATTGTTAAAAAAATCTTAAGAGCATACAGAGATGATGCAAAAGATTGGGAGAGAATTAGTGACTGGGTAGAAAGAATTGGATGGCCAAGATTCTTCGAGCTTACAGGTCTACCATTTACTAAATTCCACATTAATAATTGGAAAGGTGCCAGAAATAGTCTTAATGCCTCAACGCATATAAGATTTTAATATAAGTTAGAGGTGAAATTTTGAAATTAGGAATCTTAATTAATGAAGGACCATACCAACACCAAGCTTCTGATACTGCTCTGCAATATGTAAAAGCTGCTGTTGAAAAAG
>CAJXAV010000021.1 GCA_913050095.1 uncultured Gammaproteobacteria bacterium | reverse complement strand
TCTTTATCATTATTAGATTGATTCCAAGGCATTATTTTATCTCCATTTCTAAATTTACCTATTTTAATTAACAACTTATTATAACAATATTATATAGAATAATTATCCAGTTTTATAAATTTCTTGTGAATTTTTAGGGGTTTTTAGCTGTTTTCTTTCTAATAAGCCCTTTTTTGATAAATATTTTATATAACTTTTTGAGGCGAAAAATTTAATCATATTATTACCAGCTTGTGTATATAAATCTTGAACAACATTACAATTTTCATAAATAGAAGCTCTAATATCTCCATCTTGAGATTTCAATTCGATGTTAACAAGTTTATAACTTTCATATAGCTTTTGTGAAATCATTTTTTTTAAAGCCTCAATTCCATAACCAGTTTTTGCAGAAATATAGCAAAAAGAATTTTTTTCTAAGTGTGTAAAGTTTTCTGGATTATAATTTTGATCAATTTTATTAAAAACTAAAATCTTTGGTATATCCTTTGCTCCTATACTTTCTAGCACATCATTAACTTCATCAATATAAGCTGTAAAATTATCATCGCTTAAGTCGATGACATGTATTAATAAATTACTATCTGCTACCTCTGACAAAGTTGATTTAAATGACTCAATTAAATGATGCGGCAACTCTCTTATAAATCCAACAGTATCACTTATAACCGCATTTTTTTTAAAATCAAGACTAAGCTTTCTATGAATTGGATCAAGAGTTGCAAAAAGCTTATCTTCAGATAATGTATTCATCCCAGTCAAAAAATTAAATAAAGTAGATTTGCCAGCATTTGTATATCCTACAATACTAATTCTTGGAATATTATGTTTCAGCCTCATGTTTCTGCTAAGTTTTCTTTGATTCCCAACTTTTGTAAGTCTTTTGTTAATCGTTTTTATTCTCGCCCTTAGCAATCTTCTGTCAGTTTCAAGCTGAGTTTCACCAGGTCCTCGAAGGCCTATACCCCCCTTTTGTCTTTCTAAATGACTCCAACCACGCACTAATCTTGTAGATAAGTAATTAAGTTGTGCAAGTTCTACTTGGAGCTTTCCTTCATGTGAAAATGCTCTTTGCGAGAAAATATCAAGAATTAGTCCGGTTCTATCTAACACTCTTGCAGACAAAAGTAGTTCTAAATTTCTTTCTTGACTTGGACTTAGATCAACATTAAATACTACTAACTTTATGCCTAAATCTCTTACCTCATTTTTTATTGATTCTGCGTCACCTTTACCAATAAAATATTTTATTCCAATATTTTTATTCTTTTGGGTTAAGTACAAACCTTTGATACATTCAATATTTGCAGACCTTGCTAGGTCTTGAAATTCATCTTTAGAATTATTAATTTCTACAGGAAACTTATCGATATGAACTAATATTGCTTGGTTCGAAAAGTTTGTTTTATCTATCAAGTGTTTTTCCTTAAATCTTTTTTAATCTTCCGTTTGAAATTTTACAGTTTTTGCTGGAACTATAGTTGACACCGCATGCTTGTAGACCATCTGATTAACAGTATTTTTTAATATAATTACGTATTGGTCAAAAGAATCAACCTGTCCTTGCAATTTAATACCGTTAACTAAATATATAGAAACAGGTATTTTCTCTTTTCTAAGAGCATTTAAGAATGGCTCTTGGAGTACTTGGCTTTTTGTCATTATTATATCCTCACCTGTATTATTGTTGTTCATTTAAAAAATATCTCACTCTAGATTCAATATTATCATAATCCATGGAAGTATACACAGTGGTGTAGTCTAAGTGTCTTAACCATGTAATCTGTCTTTTTGCCAACTGTCTTGTAGATGACAAAATCTTAGATTTCATACTTTCAAGATCAAGCTCACCATTTAAGTATTGTGCTGCTTGCTTATAGCCTATCGTGGACATGGCAGGCAAGCTGAGTTTTTCATACTTTTTTTTAATATGACTAACTTCGTCCAAGAGGCCTCCATTCAGCATAAAATTCATTCGTTTTTCAATACTTTTGTGCAGCAAACTTCTGTCATTAGGTATTATAGATAAATTCAAATTCCTAAAACACTGAACATTCTCTGCACATTTTTGCAGAATTTCACTTGGCTTATTATTATTGGAGAAATAAATCTCAAGCATCCTTGTTATCCTATACTTATCATTAAAATGTATTTTTTTTGCACTTACTTGGTCAATTTCATTTAGAAAATTATATGAATATTTTAAGCCTTTTTTTTCGACCATATCGCCTACAAGGTTTTTAATATTATTTGGTACTTTCTCCAGGTCTGACAAACCGCCAGAAAAGAAAGTTTTAAAATACATCATTGATCCGCCAACAAGTATGGGAATTTTATTATTCAAATGAATATCATTAATATTTTCTATTAAATTATCATAAAATTTTGCAACAGAATATTTTTCGTATGGCTCTAAAATATTTACCATTCTATGAGGAAACTTTGTAAGAATTTTTGAATCAGGTTTTGCTGATCCAATATTAAACTCCTTATATATCATTACAGAATCGACACTAATAATTTCCAAATCAAATACTTTGCTTAATAAAATTGCAAAATCTGTTTTTCCAGAAGCAGTTGGCCCCAATAATGAAATTACCTTATTCATTTTTTTTCTTTGCGACATTATTTCTTATATAGAGCAATTTTGTATCAATGGCTTCGCATTTAGTATCATTTAATTTTTTTTCTATAACTGTAAAAATTTTTTCCAAGTCTATATCTATTTTTTCAATATATTTATCTAAATTTCTTAGTATTGAACTTTCATTATAAATAATTATTTTATCTTTATTTTTTTTATTTTCATATTTTTTTACTAATACTTTATCTATCGTTAAATTAAAATTATTTTTTTTCAAAAATAAATCATTATAGTTTTCATACTCAGACCAATATATTTCGCTCATTCTTGCATCTATTGCAATAGTAAAAGGTAATACATAATTACTATTAAAATATGAGGCGCCTAAAATTTGAAATGAATTAAGCTCTATTACAGGTATACCTAAGTAGTATGACAATGCTTTTATATATGCTAAGGATATTCTCAAACTTGTAAAATTTCCTGGTCCTTTATTATATCCTATTAACTTAATATCTTTTTTTTTTGAATTCGATTCTTTTAAAATTTTTTTAGTATCATTTATTAAATTCTTTGAGATATCTGTATTTTGATTAATTTCGCTAGAATATATTTTACTATCTTTTTTTACAGCTATTCTTGTTTTATTAAATGCGGTATCTATATATAAAATCATTTTTTTTCAATTAATAAAGATACGTGAGCCTTTATTCCTTCATTTCGTCCTATGTAACCCATGAAATCATTTGATTTCGATTTTATATTTACGGAGCTAATATTTATATCTAGAATTTCCGATAATGATTTTTCTATTTTTTTTGCGTACGCAGATATTCTTGGTTTTTCAGCAATTATAGTTGCATCAATGTTCACTATTGAATACCCATCATCTTGTATAATCTGCATAATTTTTTTTAAAAAGAAAATACTATCCATGTCCTTGTATTTTTCAGAATTGTCAAAATATACTCCCATATCGCCATTACCTGAGGCGCCAAGAAGAGCATCGCATAACGCATGTAATAATACATCTCCGTCAGAATGTGCGACAGTAGCATAATTTGATGATATTTTTATACCACCAAGTTTTATATATTCTCCTTTTTTATATCTATGAGAATCATATCCATGCCCAACCCTAATCATTACCATCTCCAGATTTTATAATATATTTCCCTAAATCCATGTCTTTGTTTTGCGTTATTTTAATATTATGAGAATAACCCATATTTACCATACATTCATAGCCTAGGGTTTCAAGAGCCTGACTTTCATCTGAAATCTCTATATTATTATTTTTACAATGTTCTAAAGACTCGAATAAAATACTATATTTAAACATTTGCGGTGTTTGTGCCACCCATATCTCATCTCTTGATATTGTAGATGAGATCTTGAAATTTTTATCTACTTTTTTTATTGTATCAAAAATTGGATAAGCCATAATGCTTGACACATTAGACTTTATTGTTTCATTAATGAATAATTTAATTTCGTTACTTTTAAGACATGGTCTAGCGGCATCGTGAACCAAGACCCATAAATCACTACAATCATCAATATTCTCACCAATAAACTTCATTGCATTATAGACAGTTTCTTGTCTTGATTTTCCACCTTTAAGAAATTTTATCTTATCTTCATTTAAAGAAATTTTTTCTTTTGCAATCTGACTAAAATTATCTAAATATTCGCGTGCTAATTTATCATTTTCGTTATAACCAATAATAATTTTATCTATTTCATCAAGACTTAAAGAAATTAAGCTAGAGGTAATAACCTGTAAATTATTATTTCCGAAATTTTTGTCAAAAAGCTTATTGCCATTTTTATATCTTGAGCTAATACCGGCAGCAGGGACTATGCAAATTAATTTTACTTTATCAGTTTTTTTAGTCATTTTTTTTACTTTAAAATTTGATAAAAAGTTTCTTTTTCTTTTATTAATCCAAGCTCGTTTCTTGCTTTTTCCTCAACTACACCTAGGCCTTCTTGTAGGTTTTTAATTTCTGCTTTAAGAATTTCAATTCTTTCATTGAACTTAGTATTTTTTTCTTCTAAGACCAAAACTTGATTTTTTAGGTCTTTATAACTTGAATAACTCGTGTCACTAAAAAAAAATTTATATGAGAGAAAAATAATGAAAATTGATAGTACAAAAATTATTTTATTCATTTTTAATAATGTTATTAAATATTGTGCTTCCTGGATAACTACAATTATTTCCTAATTCTTCTTCAATTCTAATAAGCTGATTATACTTAGCTACCCTATCTGATCTTGATAATGATCCAGTTTTTATTTGCCCTGAGGAACATGCAACAGATAGATCAGATATAAATGTATCTTCTGTTTCTCCTGAACGATGCGAAACAACAGAATTATAATTGTTATTTTTAGCTAAATTAATAGCCTCTAAAGTTTCTGTTAAAGTTCCTATTTGATTTAACTTAATTAGTATTGAGTTTGCTATCTTTTTATCAATTCCTTCTTGGAAAATTTTTGGATTTGTTACAAATAAATCATCACCAACAAGTTGTATTTTATTTCCTAATTCTTTGGTTAATATTTTCCATCCATCCCAATCATTTTCATCAAGCGCATCTTCTACAGATACAATGGGGTAATTTTTAGACCATGATTTGATTAATTCAATAAACTCTTCGCTAGAATACTCTTTTTTTTCAGATTCTAAGTTATATTTTCCCTTTTTAAAAAATTCACTACTCGCTACATCCAGAGCAAGGGAAATATCTTCGCCTGGCTTAAATCCTGCATTTTCTATTGCAGACATTATTACATCTAGTGCTTCCTTGTTAGATGAAAGGTTTGGTGCATAGCCGCCTTCATCCCCAACAGTTGTAATATAATTCCTTCCATCTAAAATTTTACCCAATGCATGAAAAACTTCTACCCCGTATCTTACAGCCTCTTTCAATGAGTTGGCCCCAACAGGCATAATCATGAATTCTTGTATATCCACACTATTATTTGCATGAGAACCACCATTTATTATGTTCATCATTGGTACAGGCATAATATATTCTTTCGAATTTATAATATTTCTAAATAAAGAATTATTGTTATTATTTGCAGCTGATTTAGCAGTTGCTAATGAAACAGCTAATATAGTATTCGCTCCAAGTTTTGATTTATTATCGGTTCCATCAAGATTAATTAACGTTTTATCTATAAGTTCTTGATTATCAGAATCTAATCCTATTAATTCTTTACTAATAGCATTTTCAATATAATTTACGTTATTTAAAACTCCTTTACCGCAATACCTGCTAGATTCATTATCTCGTAACTCCAAGGCTTCCCTTGATCCTGTAGATGCACCTGAGGGTACAGCAGCTCTTCCACTCGATCCAGATTCCAAAAAAACTTCGGCTTCCAATGTTGGATTTCCTCTAGAATCTATAATTTCTCTAGCAATAATTTTTTTTATATTTGATTTCATAATATTATTTTATTTTAAAATTTTTTTATAGTCGATGAATATATAAAAATCTATTCTTTAGATACCTCATCAATATTTTTAAGTGTAATTAATAGTTTCTCAATGTTATTTAGTGGGAGAGAATTCATTCCATCACAAAGCGCATTTTTTGGATCGGGATGAGTTTCCATAAATATACCAGATACTCCTACCGAAACAGCTGCTTTTGCTAAGGGCGCTATAAATTCACTCTGACCACTAGAACTGTCTTTGTTAGAACCTGGTAATTGAGTTGAATGCGTTGCATCAAATACAACTGGACAATCTGTTTCTCGCATTATAACTAAAGACCTCATATCAGATATTAAATTATTATAGCCAAAACTAAATCCTCTCTCGCAAACCAGAATGTTTTCATTCCCAGATGATTTTGCTTTCTCAACAACACTCGTCATCTCCCATGGAGATAAAAATTGTCCTTTTTTAATATTAACAGGGATATTATGAGATACTACATTTTGAATAAAATTCGTCTGTCTGCATAAAAAAGCAGGAGTTTGAAAAATATCAACAACATCAGCTATTTCATCTAATGGAGAATCCTCGTGAACATCAGTCAATATCATTAGATCAAGTTCTAATTTAATTTTATTCAAAATTTCTAAACCTTTATTGTAACCAATTCCACTAAAAGAATTATGAGAGGTCCTATTAGCCTTATATAATGAAGACTTAAAAATAAATGGTATAGAGTGTTTTTCTGTTATTTCCTTAAGTTTTTCTGCTGTTTCGAAATTTAATTTTTCGCTTTCAATAACACATGGACCGGCAATTAAAAAAAAGCAGTTTTTTCTATTTTTATTAAAATCAAATTTTTTTTTCATTTTTTATCTCTTATCGATTTTATAAAAGCATTAAATAATGAGTGACCTTTTATTGGCTTAGATGTAAATTCTGGATGAAATTGACAGCCTAAAAACCACGGGTGATCTTTTAATTCAATTACTTCTACAAGTGTTCCGTCTACAGAAGTCCCAGATATTACTAATCCATTTTTTTCTAACACACTTTTATATTTATTATTAAATTCATAACGATGACGATGTCTTTCTAAAATAGATTTCATTTCATATGCGTCAAAAACATTAGTATCTTTTTTTATTATACATTCTTGCTCGCCTAATCTCATTGTACCACCAATATTTGAGTTTTCATCTCTATGTTCAACAGAACCTCTCTCATCAAGCCATTCTTCTATTAACGCTATAACTGGGTAATCTGTATCTTTATTAAACTCAGTACTATTAGAGTTTTTTAAATTACAAACATTTCTTGCGAATTCTATTACGGCTGCCTGCATTCCTAAACATATTCCTAAAAATGGAATTTTGTTTTCTCTACAATACTTTATAGAATTAATTTTTCCTTCAATGCCTCTATCTCCAAAACCGCCGGGGACAATCACACCCTCTGCATTTTTTAATTCGGAGAAATCTGCACTATCCAATTTTTCAGCATCGACATAATCTATATTTACATTTACACCACAATGCACTCCTGCATGTTTTATGGCTTCGTTTAGAGATTTATATGATTCTGAATAATTTCCATATTTAGCAATAATTTTTATAGTTATTTTTTCTTTTGCACTATTCTTTTTTGTTTTATATTTTTTCCACGAATCTAAGGATGTTGAATTACATTTTAATTTTAATTTTTCTACTATTATATCGTCCAGCCCCTGATCATGGAGAATCAATGGCACTTCATATATATCATCAACATCAATTGAATTAATTACTGCTTTTGCCTCAACATTTGTAAAAAGCGCTATCTTTTTTTTATCATGATCGTTTATATATTGTTCCGACCTACACACTAAAATATCTGGCTGAATACCAATAGACCTTAATTCTTTTACTGAATGCTGAGTTGGTTTCGTTTTAATTTCATTTGCAGCTTTAATATATGGAACTAATGTGAGATGAATATAACTTACTATATTTTTTCCATGTTCTACCCCCATTTGCCTAATAGCTTCTATAAATGGTAGGGATTCAATATCACCAACTGTACCGCCAATCTCTACAATACAAATATCTTTATCAAAAGAACCTTTTTTTATATTTAAGATTATCTCGTCTGTTATATGCGGAATAACTTGTACAGTACTTCCCAAATATTCTCCCTTTCTTTCTCTTTTAATAACGGTATCGTATATTTGTCCAGTAGTATAATTACTTGATTTACTGGTCTTATAGTCTACAAACCTTTCATAATGTCCAAGATCTAAATCAGTTTCTGCCCCATCATAAGTAACAAATACTTCGCCATGTTGAGAAGGGCTCATGGTTCCAGGATCAACATTTATGTATGGGTCAAGTTTTATAACAGAAACACTTAAGTTTCTTGACTCAAGAATTGAACCCAGAGACGCTGCCACAATACCCTTTCCTAGGGAAGATACAACGCCGCCTGTAATAAATATGTATTTTGTCACGATAAAAAAAAAGTAATGTAAGACGGGAATATAGTTTACCAAATATATAGAAGATCTACAATTTATCAAAAAAAATTAATAATTCCAAAAAAAAATTATTCCTGTAATATAATTATTGATTTAATAACTCAGGTAAACATTAATGTTTTGCATAAATGTAGGGAAATTTGAAAGACTAATAAGAGTATTGGCAGGATTACTTATTTTTTATATTGGAGTTCTTTATCCGTTAGAGCCAAAACTTTGGGGGTTTATAGGTTTGATACCAGTAATTACTGGAATACTTGGTTGGTGTCCTTTATATTTGCCTTTAAAAATTAATACCAATAAATGATATAAGATTTAATCCCAAATAATTTTTAATTCCTTATCAACATAAATTAATAAGGCCCTATCTCTTTTCCAAACTGGAATTTTATTCTCTCTCATATAATCTTTTAAAGTTGTATCAAGACTCAATTTAATGTTTTGGCCTTTTCTTCTAAACTTTACTTCAACATCTTTATTTAATTTATATCCCAATTTTTTCTCAAGAGATTTCCAAGTAAGATTTATTGATAAATCCGGTATAACTAAATTTTTATCAAATTTCCATTTATATGTTTTTGATGAATCATGTTTTTTTAGAGGATTCATAATTTCGACATAATTATTATTTCTTCTTATTTCATATTCTGCACAAGAAAAAAAGGGCGATTTATCTTCACCGGCTCTGAAAACATTTTTATGAATAGAATTTAATTGCATTGATGATGGCATTCTATATCCATTATATTCAATCCAATATCTAATGACATTATTAAATCTATATTTATCCAATTTTTTTACATTTACTGAAATTTTTTTTCGACTATCTAATAAATATTTTTCAATATCTATTTTTGCTAAATCATTGTTTAATTTTATAGAATCTGAAGCATTAGATGCTGCTCTGGAAATTGTTGTAGCATAGCTTGTCCAATTTTTTTTTATTTTAGGGAAAACTTCTTTGCGAATAAAATTTCTAGAAAAATTTATATTTTCATTTGAATTGTCTTCTATATATTCTATATCTTTAAACCTAACAAAATCACTTAACGTATTTTTAGTAAAGTTTAAAAAAGGCCTAACATGTACACCTTTATCCAAAGTTTTAATGACCGGCATTGAAGATAAACCTTTTAGGCCTGAACCTCTCAAGAGATTATAAATATAAGTCTCCGCTTGGTCATCTAAATGATGAGCGGTTAACATTATGCTTTCTTCATTCATCAATGAATATATAAATTCATATCTGCTTTTCCTTGCTTGCTCTTCAATACTTTCACCAGGCTTAACCATGATTTTTAAATTTCCTATTTCTAGTGGAATTTTATTTTTTTTACATATTTTTACACAATGGTCTTCCCATTCTTTTGATCGTATATTTAAATTATGATTTATATGTACAGCGCGTATTTTAAATTTCAGTTTTTTTGATAATTTATTTGCAAAATATAGCAAAGTAGATGAATCTACTCCGCCACTATAAGCAATTATTATTTCGTTGTAATGATTAATATCTAGATTATTTGTTAAAGAGTTTTCAAAAATTGTATATAGGTTTTGAAAGTCAAAATCTGATGTTTCCATTTTACTCTACATAATATCCAACAGAATCAAGTTTATTTTTTCTATTATGTATTAATGTTCTTGAATCCATATTAAAATAAATGTTCAAATTTTTAGAAATCGAGCTTGAGATATCTTTTGTAACTTGGGCAATATTTCTATGTGCTCCACCTAAAGGCTCAGGAATTAACTCGTCGATTAATTTCAATTTTAATAAATTGTCAGCTGTAATGCACATAGCTTCAGCAGCTAAGTTAGCATTATCGGGTGATTTCCATAAGATTGATGCACATCCTTCTGGTGATATTACAGAATATACACTATATTCAAGCATAGATAAGTTATCACACACTCCTATAGCTAATGCTCCACCCGAACCGCCTTCACCAATTACATAAGATAATATTGGTACTTTAACATTAGACATTTCAAGAAGATTTGTAGCAATAGCTTCACTTTGCCCTCGTTCCTCAGCATCAATTCCTGGATAAGCACCAGGCGTATCAATAAAAGTAATGATAGGCATATTAAACCTTTCAGCGAGCTTAATAATTCTTAAGGCTTTTCTAAATCCTTCAGGTTTTGCCATTCCAAAATTTCTTTTAATCTTATCATTTGTACCCCTGCCTTTTTGGTGGCCTATTACTGCTACCGAAATATCTTGAAATTGAGCAATACCTGAAACAATAGCATTATCATCTGCGTATGCCCTATCACCATGAAGTTCATGAAAGTTTTTAAATATTGAGTTTATATAATCCAATGTATATGGCCTATCAGGATGTCTCGCTATCTGTGTAATTTGCCAAGGAGTTAGATTACTATATATATCTTTTATTAAAACATTACATTTCTTTTGAAGAACATTTATCTCTTCAACAATGTTTACCTGCCCATCAGATCCAATATTTCTAAGCTCTTCAATTTTATCTTCTAGGTTTTTTATTGGCTTTTCAAATTCTAGCATAGTTTATCACCATATTTTTCTTCTTTGTTTTGGTTCATACTGAAGAATATATTAAATCTAAATCTTCAACGCAATCCAACGTCTTTAGCTCATTTATTATATCACTAGTTGGTAAAATCTTATAACTTTCGTCTAAAATCATAGATTTTGTTACATTTGCAGACAAATAATCGATTCTGACCAAGCAATTACCTTTATTATCTTTATTTTTGAATAGTTTCTCTAATTTACCAATTAAAACTGACAAATCTTGCTCATTTACAACTTTTATTTTAATACCAGTAGCAAAGTTTTTTCTTGCGTTTTCAATAGAATTTATGGACCTCGCTCTAAAATTTAATCTATTTGTATAGTCATCAAGTCTCAAGGTTCCCTCAATAATAACGACTTCATCTCTATTTATAGAGCTATCAAGTAAGTTATTATTTGCTATAACATCAATATTATCTTTATCATCTCCTAAATTAATTTGCGCAATTTTGTCTTTTGTTGAAGTAGTTCTTACTCTTAAGCTATTTATTACCCCGGCAATTTTATAAACATTACTTTTGCTTGACTTATTTTTAAAATTATTTTTAATAGATTTTAGATCATTGCTAATAATATTTTTTAGTTCATTTTGATATTCTGTAATTGGATGACCAGATAAATAAAAACCTAATACGTCTCTTTCATACGATAATTTTTTTATTGTTGACCACTCTTCTTTATGTACGATATTTTTCTTTTCTATAGTTTCATCTGAAAACCCAAAAATATCAGTTTGCCCATGTTTAATATTTTTTGAATTTTGATCTGCCATTTTCATGGACTCTGGGTATATATCCATCAACATAGACCTTGGTAACCCAAAAACATCAAATGCCCCTGATTTAATTAATGCCTCTAATACCCTCTTATTTATTTTACTATTCTCACATCTTTTTAAAATATCATCTAAACTTTTAAACTCTCCATTCAAACCTCTTTCTTCTAAAATTACTTCAATAATTGATTTTCCTACACCTTTTATTGCACCAAGACCATAAATAACTTCATTATTTTTTCCTACACTAAAAGAATAGTTTGATTTATTTATATTTGGTGACTCAAGAGTTATATTCATATATTCACATTCTTTGACAAACTTCACTACCTTGTCTGTATTATCCATGTCGCTTGATAAAACTGCTGCGATAAATGGTTCTTTAAAATGTGTTTTTAAATAAGCCGTTTGATATGCTATTAATGCATAAGCAACGGAATGAGATTTATTAAATCCATATCCTGCAAATTTTTCCATTAGATCAAAAATATATTCTGCTTGTTTTTTTTCAACATTATTTTTTAAAGAACCAGTCACAAAAATTTCTCTTTGCTGTTTCATTTCTTCAAATTTCTTTTTACCCATTGCTCTTCTTAAAATATCTGCAGATCCCAGACTGTACCCAGCTAATACTTGTGCGATTTTCATAACCTGTTCTTGATAAAGAATCACTCCATACGTTGGTCTCAAAACATCTTCAATGAGCGGGTGTAGATACTCTACGTGAGCTCCGTTTTTTCTATCAATAAAGTCGTCAACCATCCCAGACTGAAGTGGGCCTGGTCTATATAAAGCTACAAGTGCCACCAAATCATCAAATTTGTCTGGTTTTAATCTTTTTATTATATCCTTTAGTCCTCTCGACTCTAATTGAAACACACCATTTGTTTGCTGTTTTCTAAGAAGATCAAATGTTTGCGAATCATCTAGCGGGATATTGTCTAATATAAAATTATCATTTAACTTTTTATTTCTATTAATAATTTTTAAAGTATTTTCAATTACCGTTAAAGTTCTAAGCCCTAAGAAATCAAATTTTATTAACCCTATTTCCTCAACATCATCTTTATCAAGTTGAGTAAGTAATGAACTATTATGAGTATCTCTGTATAGTGGGGTGTAGTTAATTAATTTTGTAGGTGAAATAACGACACCACCAGCATGAGTACCTGCATTTCTTGGTAGCCCTTCAAGTATCATTGCCATATCAATAATTTCTTTTACATCATCATCTGAGCTATATAATTTTTTTAATTCTTGATCTTCAAGAGCCTTAGTTAATGTTATGCCGATTTCAAATGGAATAAGTTTTGCAATTTGATCGACAAAAGGATACGGGTATTGTAAAACTCTTCCAACATCACGAACAACAGCTTTTGCAGCCATTGTTCCATAAGTTATTATTTGACTTACTTTATCTCTCCCGTATTTTTTTGCCACATATTCAATAACGTTATCTCTTTTATCCATACAAAAATCAATATCAAAATCAGGCAATGAAACCCTTTCTGGATTTAAGAATCTTTCAAATAGGAGATCATATTTTATAGGGTCTATATTTGTAATATCTAAAACATATGCTACCAATGAACCAGCTCCTGATCCACGCCCAGGACCAACTGGAATATTATTTTTTTTTGCCCATAAAACAAAATCAGAAACAATTAAAAAGTACCCTGCGTAACCCATTGACACTATTACTTCAAGTTCAATTTTTATACGATTTAAATATGGCTCTTTATTAACAATATTTTTTTCCTCAAGTTTTCTTTTTAAGCTTTGTTGCACAATAGACTTAAAATACTCATTTTCTTCTTGCTCGTTATCAAGAGGAAATATTGGCATCGCAATTTCACCCAAGGGTAATTTAATGTTACATCTTTTTGCAATTTCATAGGAATTTGTAATTGCAGATGGAATATCTGCAAAAATTTCATTCATCTCTTCACTTGTTCTTAAATACTGATTTTCATTATATTCAGATTTTCTTTTTTCATCTTTAAGATAGCTTCCATTATTAATACAAACCCTAACTTCGTGCGCCTGAAAATCTTTCTTTTCAATAAATCTAACATCATTTGATGCTACCAAAGGTATTTTATATTTCTCAGCAAGTTCCAACGCGTATGATAAATATTCCTCTTCAAAATCTTTTCCAGTTCTGGATATTTCAATATAAAAACTTTTGGGGAAATTTTTTTTCCAATAATTAATTGATTCATGAATCAGCTCTTGTTTTTCAAGCTTAATTGCATTCGCTAGATCACCGTGTATACCGCCAGACAAGACTATTAAACCATCAGATTTTTTTGCTAACTCATCTTTTGTTATTACGAAATTATTATTCTCGCCCAGATTGACGTATGAATCTGTAATAAGGTTGCTTAGATTATTAAAACCTGTCATATTTTTACATAATAAAACAACTCTTGAGAATTTTGACTCGCTATCTTCATTTTTTAAATTAACTTCGATACCTATTATAGGTTTAACGCCACTTTTTATGGCAGTTTTATAAAATTTAACTAGTGAAAAAATGTTATTTGTATCAGTTATAGCAATAGCTGGGAATTTTTTTTCAGAAGCCTCTTCTATAAGATCTTTAATTCTAATTAAGCTATCAGAAATAGAATATTCACTATGAAGATGGAGATGAATAAAATTATTGCTCATAATATTTTATGGGTTTAAATGTTTTTCTATGATACTTACAGATACCATGTTTTTTTATCATTTCTATATGTTTTTTTGTTGGGTAACCTTTATTATTTTTAAAATCATATGAAGGAAACTCCTTATCAATTTCTAACATAATTTTATCTCTAGCAACTTTAGCAAGAATAGATGCCGCGCTTATTATTGGAACAAATCTGTCGCCATGTTTTATAGCAAAAGATTCTCCTTCAATCTTTGGCTTAAAAATACCATCTACATAGGTCTTTGTATCGCTACAATTAAGTTTTTCATGGGATATTTGCATTGCTTTTAAAGTAGCCTCATGAATATTTATATTATCAATTTCTTCTGATTGAATTATTCCGAAGCTATATTTCCATGCTTTTTCTGTAATTATCTTATAATACAGATCTCTATTTCTTTCGCTAACTTTTTTTGAATCATTTATTTTGTTTGGCAAATGTTTTTCTTCAATTATAACAGCAGCAGCAACTACTGGGCCTGCCAGAGGTCCTCGGCCAGCTTCATCAATCCCAACAATTGTATATTTTTTTGTCATAAACTAGATTATAATAATTATTAATAATCATACATCAGTAACTTAGATAGAAAAATATATTTTAGCATGAGTAAAATTAATATTGCCGTCATAGGAGTTGGATATCTAGGTGAATTTCACGCACAAAAATATAAAGCGAGTAGATATGCTAATCTAGTAGGAATTGTAGATAAAAATATAAAGAGATGTGACGATATATCAAGAAAAATTGGCGTTGAAAGCTATAATAAGTATAGAGATATATTAGAAAAAGTTGATGCTGTAAGTATTGTAGTGCCGACAAATCTTCACTATAAAATTGCAAAATATTTTATAGAAAATGGTAAACATGTCCTAATCGAAAAACCTTTTGCAAATAACTTAAAAGAGGCTCGAGAATTAAAGAAACTTTCTGAAAAATACAATGTAATACTACAAATAGGTCACCTTGAAAGATTTAATGAAGCTTTTATAAAAATGGAGAATGAAGTAAAAAAACCAATGTTTATAGAGTGTAACAGAATATCACCTTTTAAGATTAGGGGAACAGAAGTAGATGTAATTATGGATTTAATGATTCATGACCTAGATATAATAATTTCTTTAAATAAATCTAAAATAAAAAGCATACAAGCTAATGGAATTAATGTTTTGACAAATTCTATAGATATTGCACATGCTAGGATCGCTTTTGAAAATAATTGTGTATGCAATCTCGCATCCAGTAGAATAAGTGAAAAAGTTGAAAGAAAAATGAGGGTTTTCCAAAAAAATCAATATTTTTCACTAGATTATCAAAACAGTATTCTAGAATCATATAAAAAAGTAAAAAAAAATAATATATTAAGTATTGATAAATATAAAAATAAATTTTCTAGCAATGATTCATTAAAGAATGAAATAGAAAGCTTTTTAAAATGTATAAAAAATAACCAAAAGCCAATTGTTAATGCAACTGATGGTATAAATGCATTACAATATGCTTTGAAAATATCAAAAATTATAAATAAATGATACCTCAATTTGACTTAAAAAAAGAGTTTGCATCCATAGAAAAAGAAATACGCTTAGAACTTGATAATGTATTTTCAAAAGCTAACTATGTTGGCGGAGAAAATGTTAATCTTATTGAAAAAAATATTGCAAAATATATTGGTGTTAAATATGCAGTATCTTGTAATTCAGGAACAGATGCTCTACATTTTGCATTGGAATCTTTAAATATAAAGAAAGGCGATGAAGTTATTACAACCCCATTCACTTTTATATCAACTTTAGAAGCAATTATGTATGTTGGCGCAACACCTATTTTTGCTGATATTGATTTAGAATCATATAATATTAATAAAAAAGAAATTTTAAAAAAAATCACAAAAAAAACTAAAGCTATAATACCCGTTCATCTTTTTGGAAATCCATTTGATGTCGACGACCTAAAGAAAGACATTGACAATAAATCTATTAAAATTATTGAAGACTGTGCTCAAAGTTTTGGAGCTGGAATAAATTGCAAAAGAACCGGTAGTATTGGGGACATAGGATGCTTTAGTTTTTATCCAACAAAAAATTTAGGTTGCTATGGCGATGGCGGTATGATTGTCACAAATTCTGAAGAAAATTATGAAATTATTAAAAAACTTAAAAATCATGGAAGTTCAAAAAGATATCATCATGATATTATTGGATTCAATAGTAGGCTGGACGAAATACAAGCAGCCATATTGAATATTAAATTAAAATACATTGACAAACTTAATTTAAAACGAGTTGGTGTTGCGAACATGTATAATAGTTTACTTGCAGATATAAAAAATATTTCTCTTCCAAAAAAAAATAAAAATGGTCATCATGTGTATCACCAATATACAATTTCATCAGATTTAAGAGATGAAATAAAATTAAAATTAGAGGAAAATAATATTGGGTCAGCAATTTATTATCCTATATCTCTAGAAAAACAAAAGGCATACACATCTAATTACCAAAATTTAGAAAATTATAAAAATTCAAACTTCTTGTCCAATACGTGCTTGTCCTTACCGATGTTTCCTCAGCTAGCAGAAGAAAATATAATAGAAATTTGTAACGTAATTAAAACAATAAAATGACTAAAACAAAAAAAATAATAATAGTTGCTGGTGAAGAATCAGGGGATATGTATGCAGCAAATATTATAAAAAATTTCTCAAAAAGAAAAGAAATAATTTTTTATGGAATGGGATCAAGTAAAGTTAAAGAAACAAATATAGAAATCCTAGTTGATTCTTCGGAATTATCTGTTTTAGGGTTAATTGAAATTATAAAAATGTATCCACGACTTTTATACGCCTTAAGAACTATGAAAAAATCAATATCATCAATCAGACCAGATTTATTAATATTAATAGACTACCAAGAATTTAACATGAAGTTAGCTAGATATGCAAAGTCAATTGGTATTAAAGTTTTATTTTATATAAGTCCCCAGGTTTGGGCATGGCGAGAAAATAGAATAAAAAATATAAAAAATTATATTGACGAAATGGCCGTAATATTTCCATTCGAAGAAAAATACTATAAAAATTTAGGGGTAAAAGCTACGTATGTTGGACATCCATTGTTAAATAATAACGATTATAAAAAAGTATTAAATCAAAAAAAAGAATACATTGGTTTCTTTCCTGGGAGTAGACTAAATGAAATTAAAAAGCATCTTCCATTGATAAACCAGATAATAGAGCATTTACATAATAAATTTCCAAAAGAAAATTTTCTTATTTCAAGTTCAAATAATATAAATAAGAAGATCTTTGATTCGGATTTTTATAAAAAAAAATATGTAAATGTAGTAAGTAGTAAAAATATTTATGAAACTATAGATATGTGTAAAATCGCTGTAGCTGCTTCGGGTACCATAACTTTGCAAATTGCTTTGAAAAAAATACCGATGTGTGTTTTTTATAGATTATCAAATATTACTTACCTGATTGCTAAAATACTAGTAAAAACTAAATTTATATCTTTAGTTAATATTGTCTTAAATAAAGAAGCTGTAAAAGAATTTGTTCAAAAGGATGCATCTTGTAAAAGTATATCTGATGAATTAATTAAAATTAAAGAGGATAATCATTACAGGAATAAAATAATCAGTGACTATGAAATTTTGGAAAAAAAACTTTCAGATGATTCTTCAAAAGAAAATATTATCGATGTAATAGAGAGGCTTATAAAATAAGTTATTCTTGCTTTGAAGACTGTATTACGCCTCTATCACTTTTTTCAATAAAATTAAGTAAGTTTGAGACCTCTTTATATTCTTTGCTTAAAATTTCAAGCTCATTTGTATTCTTTGGGTTATTACTAGATCTAAAAATTAGTTTATATGCCTTATGAAGAGCATTGATTGTGATCTGTTCAAAATTATTTCTTCTTAACCCTTCTCTATTAAGTCCATGGGTTTTTGCGAAACTGCCTGTTGCTAGTAAATATGGTGGCAAATCTTGATTTAATGCTGCACCCATGCCCGCAAATGAATAATCTCCAATTTTACAAAATTGATGAACTAATACATAACCTGCCAAAACTATATTGTTACCAATTTCAACATGGCCTGCTAACGATGTTGCATTTGACATAACATTATTATTTCCAATTAAACAATCATGAGCAATATGTACGTAGGCCATTATCCAATTATTGTCACCTACAGATGTAATAGAATTTCCTCCAGCTTTTGTTCCGCGATTTATAGTACAATATTCTCTTATTGTATTTCCAGATCCAATAATCAATTTAGAATTTTCACCCTTAAATTTTTTGTCTTGCGGTATTTCTGATATTGAAGAAAATTGATAAATTTTATTATCTTTTCCAATTTCACAATCACTTGAAATAACTACATGGGGTCCAATAATAGTATTTTTATCTATATTAACATTTTTTCCAATAACTGTATAAGCGCCAATTTCAACAGACGAATCGATCTCGCATGAAGAATCCACTATTGCTGTTGAATGTATTTTAGACAAAATAATATCCTATAAATTTTCGGGTAACTCTTTAAAGCCACACATTAACTCAGCTGTTGCAGCTACTTCACCGTCGACAGTAGCAACAGCATCAAATACTGCGAAGCCTTGCCTGCTTCTAGACATTTCAACTTTAAGCTCTATTTGATCTCCAGGTACTACAGGCTTTTTGAATCTTGCCTTATCTATTCCTACAAACAAATATAAGCTTTCATTTGGCGGGCATAAAGAGGGAGTCTTAAAAACTAATAAACCAGAGGCTTGCGCTAAAGCTTCTAATATAAGAACTCCTGGCATAACTGGGTACTTTGGAAAATGACCGTTAAAAAAAGGCTCGTTAAAACTAACATTTTTTACACATAGTATAGATTTACCATCTTCAAAATTTGAAATTTTATCAACCAAAAGAAATGGGTATCTATGTGGTAATAAATTCATTATCTCTAAAATATCACCCTTATTATTCAATTGCATCACTCCTAATTTTTATCAATATTTTTTTTATATTTTATAAATAAATTATTTAACTGCTTAAATCTTGCAGCATTTTTTAACCATGTCTTGTTGGACATTATTGGTGTGCCAGATGAATAGGTTCCTGCTTCTTTAATATTACATGAAACTTTTGTCATTCCTGT
>CAJXAV010000020.1 GCA_913050095.1 uncultured Gammaproteobacteria bacterium | reverse complement strand
GCTAAATTAGTTTCTTCAGAAGTCAAAGGCATTGTTGAGTCAGTCGCATCAGAGAGCATAAAAAGATTTTTAGAAGAAAATCCAAAGGACGCTAAGCAAATTTTAGCTAAGGCAAGTGAGGCTGCAAGAGCAAGAGAAGCTGCTAAAAAAGCAAGAGAAATGACTAGGCGAAAAAAAGCAATGGATGTGGCGGGATTGCCTGGCAAACTTTCGGATTGTCAGGAGAAGGATCCAGCATTATCTGAAATATTTTTAGTTGAGGGAGACTCAGCTGGAGGGTCAGCCAAGCAAGGCAGAGACAGAAGAACACAGGCGATACTTCCACTGAAGGGCAAAATATTAAATGTGCAAAAACAAAGAGACGATAAAATATTTTCATCGGAAGAGATTGCTACGCTGGCAACAGCTCTTGGCTGCGGTTTTAGTTCAAAAGAAATGTCAGATGAGGATTATGCTAGATTGCGTTATCACAAAGTTATAATAATGACTGACGCTGATGTAGATGGAGCCCACATAAAAACATTATTATTAACTTTCTTTCACAGCAAAATGAGAAAGCTCGTGAAGAAGGGAAATATTTATATAGCACAACCGCCTCTTTATAAAATAAAAAAAGGAAAAACTGAAAAATATATTAAAGATGATGATGAATTATTATCACACATAACAAAAGATTGTCTGGACGGGATTGAGATTTATTCTTCAAACAAATCTAAAAAACCATTAGAAATCAATGACTTAAAGGTTTTAATCACACATTGTGAAAAAGCAGGAAAGTCTAAATCAAATCTTATTACTAATTACGGAAAAAACTTTATGTCAATGATCTCGGATAAAGCAATTCCTGAATTTGGTTGTGATGATAAGAAAATAGAAAAATGGCTTAAGAATATTTCAAATGAAAACTTTAAAGTTAATCTTAAAGAGCCTGGAGCTTTCGAAATTGAATATGATGAAGTCGGCCTTAAAAAAACCACTGATATCAAATATACAGTTTTTTCATCCAAAGATTATAAAAATTATTTTGACTACGTCGAGGCTTCAAATGCTCTTCTTAAAGAAGATGCTTACTTGATAAAACAGGATAAAACATTAAAAATAGTTAGCTTTCTTGATACATTTGGTTGGATTATAGGCGAGGCTAAAAAAGGTTATACAATCCAGCGTTACAAAGGCCTTGGGGAAATGAACCCAGAACAATTGTGGGAAACAACAATGGATCCTGAGAATAGAACATTGGTCCAAATCACAGAAGAAGATGAATCCTCAGCTGAGAAAATATTTGAAGATTTAATGGGTGACAATGTTGGCCCGAGAAAAACTTTTATAGATGAAAATGCCCATTTTGCAGGCAATATAGATATATAGAAAAAAATTAAGTTATAAAAAGATGACAGCACAACTAAAAAATGAAATAAAAAATAGCGTTTTGGTTAAGGCAGGACCTTTGCCATCATTTTCTAAGCTTAAAACAAAGGAAATGTTTCAAGCTATTAATTATCTTGTTTCCGAAAATAAAAAAATAATAAAAGATATAGAAAAATTAAAAAAACTTTCTTGGACAAATTTCGTTCATAAAATTGAAGAGTCTGATGATAAGATCTCAAAAGCTTGGGCGCCTATAAGGCACTTAAACTCTGTAATGAATGACCCAAAAATTCGAATACAACATGAAAAATGCCTAACGCTTTTAACTTCTCATTATGGAAAAATAGGGCAAAATAAAAAATTATTTAACCAGTACGATAAATTTTATAAAGAAAATAAAAATGGTTTAAACAAATCTCAAAAAAAACTTTTGGAAGATACTTTAAAAGGTTTTATGCTTTCTGGTGTTCATTTGAGCCCTAAAGAAAGAAAAATATTTAGGGAGTGTCAAGATAAGCTAGCTAAGCTTGAGTCGAAATTTGAACAAAATATTCTCGACTCTACAAACGCATGGTCAAAAAACTTTAAGACAAAAGGTTCTTTAAAAGGATTGCCTGAAAGCTCATTAGAAATTGCAGCCGAAGTTGCAATGCTAAAAAAACAAAAAGGCTTCACGCTTACCTTAGACCAGCCATGTTATATGGCCGTAATGACGTTTGCAGAGAAAAGAGATTTAAGGAAAACTTTATATATCGCTTACGCAAGCAGAGCATCAAAAAAATTTCCAGTTAAAGGATCGTGGGACAATACAAAAAATATTGAACAAATATTGAAACTAAGACAAACAATGGCCGGGATATTGGGCTTTAAGAATTTTGCTGAATATTCTTTGTCTACAAAAATGGCTAAGTCAACAAATGATGTAATAACTTTTCTAGACGACCTAAAAACAAAAGCTATAAAAAAGTCTAAAGAAGAAATTATTGTATTAAAAAAATATGCAAAATCAAAACTAAAAATTAATGATTTGAAACCGTGGGATTTGGCATACGTGGCCGAAAAATATAAAAATGAAAACTTTGGTGTTTCTCAAGAAGAGCTTAAAAAATATTTCCCTGTTGAAAATGTAATAGACGGGTTATTTAAGCTTGTAAAATCACTATATGGAATAAATGTTAAATTAAAAAATACAAAAAACGTATGGCACCCAGATGTAAGATTGTATGAGATTTATGATAAAGAAAATAATCTAAGAGGAAAATTTTATTTCGATCTTTATGCAAGACAAAACAAAAGGGGTGGGGCCTGGATGGATGAATGTGTTCAAAGAAGAGCAAAATTAAATGGAAGTATTCAATCTCCTGTTGCATTCATAACATGTAATTCAAGTCCGCCAACAAAAACAAGCCCAGCCTTTTTCACACATTATGATGTAGAGACTTTATTTCATGAGTTTGGCCATGGGCTTCAACACATGCTTACAAAAGTTGATTACGCTGGGATATCCGGTATCTCAGGAGTTGAATGGGATGCTGTGGAGCTTCCTAGTCAGTTTATGGAAAACTGGTGTTGGGAAAAAAAGGTTCTCGATACCTTTGCGTTTCATTACGAAACCAACAAAAAACTTCCCGAGGCTTTATTTAAAAAATTATTATCAACTAAAAATTATAACTCGGGGATGGCTCTATTAAGACAAATTGAATTTTCATTATTCGATTTTCTATTACACATGAACGATACAAATAATAAGAAAAATCTAGCAGTTAAAGTTTTGCACGAAGTTAGACAAGAGACTTCTTTGATACCCGTTCATAGCAGTAATAAGTTCGAGAATAGCTTCGCACATATTTTTTCTGGAGGTTACGCAGCAGGATATTATAGCTACAAGTGGGCCGAAGTTTTATCTGCGGATGCATTTATGGCGTTTAAAGAAAAAAAATTAGTTGATAGAAAGGTCGGTAATAATTTTATGAAAAAAATATTAGAAACTGGTGGGTCAAAGCCAGCATTAGACTTATTCATCGATTTTAGAGGAAGAGAGCCTAAAATTGAACCTCTACTTCTAAGCTTAGGCTTAAAATGAAAATAGCATCTTGGAATGTCAATTCTCTTAGGGTAAGACTCCCACAAGTTCTTAGTTGGTTAAAAAAAAGTGATGTTGATATTTTAGGAATTCAAGAAACAAAAGTTGAAGACGGCTCGTTTCCAATTAAAGAAATTGAAGAAGCAGGTTTTTTCTGTGATTTTATTGGTCAAAAGACATATAACGGCGTCACTACAATTAGTAAAATTCCCCCCAAAGAAGTTATTAAATCTATAGACGGAAAAGAGCAAGAGCAAAAGCGTATATTGTTAACAAGATACAAAGATGATTTAACCATTTTAAATTTATATGTTGTAAATGGAAGCGAGGTTGGCTCAGACAAATATAAGTACAAACTTAAATGGCTAAAAAGTGTAAAAAATTTTATTAAAAAAGATTTAAAAAAAACAAAATATTATTTAATCTTGGGTGATTTTAATATTGCGCCAAAAGATGCTGACATTTATGATCCAAAAGCTTGGGAAGGAAAAATATTATGTAGTGACAAGGAAAGGTCTGCCCTGAAAGAAATTTTAGATTTAGGTTTTAAAGATAGTTTTAGATTATTTGATCAAGAAAAAGATTTATATAGTTGGTGGGATTATAGAACAGGCGCTTTCAGAAGAAATAGAGGCTTAAGAATAGATTTAATTTTAACAAATATGGCTTTATCAAAAAAATGTTCTAAAAGTTTAATAGATATAGAGCCTCGAAAAAATGAACGCCCTTCAGACCACGCCCCCGTAGTATCTATTTTTGATATTTGAAAGTTAGACATGTTAATAAATAGTGATAATATGATATTAGTTAATTAACTGGATAAAAAATATGAGATCAATATTAGTTTTAAACTCTAAAGGCGGATCTGGTAAGACGACGATTGCAACAAATCTAGCTAGTTTTTATGCATCAATTGGTAAATCTGTAGCGCTAGTAGATTTAGATAGTCAAGAAAGTTCAATTAGCTGGTTAAAGGCAAGATCTTCAGCCAAGCCACCAATAATTGGCATAAAAGGTTACGGCGAAAAAGTAAAAAGAGGCATTGATTATAAAATTATTGATGCCCCAGCTGGCCTTCAAGGAGCAGCTTTAACAAAAGTTTTAAATATGGCTGAGAGTGTAATAATCCCAGTGTTACCATCTCCTATAGATATGAGAGCAGCAGGTGATTTCATAAAAAATATCAAAAAACATTCAAGAGTTGTTAAAAAAAAATCAAAAATAGCTTTGGTTGCAAATCGAGGAAGAGATTATACCAATATTTATTGGGAGCTAGATGAATTTTTAGAAAGTCAAAAGATCCCTTTTCTAACAATGGTTAGAGATAGTCAAAATTATATAAGATGCGCAGAAAAAGGATTAGGCATATATGAAATGGGGCCAGCCATGACTGAAGTTGATAGATCTTATTTTGAGCCAATAATAGATTGGTTAAATAGTAAAAAAAGCAGATAGATTTACTCTGAACAAGAATTATTTACGCACTTAACAACAAATTTTTTAGATTTAGTTACACAAATCACTTCATATAAGATCGCATCTTTGTTTTTGGTTTCTATTAATTTAGCACTAGACCCGTTGGTACAACCCCTTTTTTCTAAATATGATTTAAGATTTGTTTTTCCTGTTTTATTATTTTCTTTAGTACTTTCTTGGTGCTCTCGAGTACCTTCTTTAAGCCAATCTTTAATATCTTCTGTACCTACACTAGAGCACCCTGTTGAAAGGCTTAGAAAAATAACTGTAAAAATAATATAAATCGGTTTTTTCATTATTGAAGAACTTCGCATCCGTTTGAATCGCAATCAAAAATCATTCTCTTAATTTCTTTTATGCAATTTACTTCATAGAGCTCTCTTTTGTTTGTTTTTTTAACTAGATTTATTTCGCTTTTTTTATTACAAGAGTAATCATCTATTAGAGTCTCGGCAACTTTTCCAATATGTTTTTTCTTTTTGATTTTTGTAATCTCGATTTTATTTGATAGTTCATTTTCTTTTAAAACAGATTTCTGTGATTTATCTGACATATCATCAAAATCTATATTTATCTCATCTGAGCCTGAAGCTTCAAAAAAAATTTCATCATTAACTTTTTCATATCCAATAATGCCTTCTTTATATGCAACTAAGTGGGTTCTTAAGAAATTATTAAAGGCATAATATTCTTTATCTATATATCTTGTGCAATTCTTTAGACAATTTGCTTCAATTTTAATAAAGTTAATCTTATTGCTCGGTAATCTTGTAACTTTAAAAGTAATTTTATTTGCTTTGCTCTTTCTAGGGTCAGCTATAGTTTCTAGTAAATTTTTTGTATTTGTTTTTAGCTTGCCTTTAAAATTTGATTTTTCTGTTAGCCAGGTTTTGGCCGTGTCCCATAATAATGCGCATTCGGTAGCATTTGCACATTTTGCAAAATTTTCCGCTCCATTATTAATTTCATTTCTATTAGCTTCCACATTATAGCCAGCGAAAGTTTTACTTAATACTTGCTCATAGTCTGACCCACTGCTGACTTCTTTTGTATCGTCAGAGCCGAATTTTGGCAATGATAAACTGCACCCGTTCATTAATAACGGTAAGCATATGTATATGATACTAAGTAATGGTTTTATGTTGATTTTCACGCAAAAATTTAAAAATTTAAAAAAACTATAATACATGTTTAATTTGGAAAATACATTATGTAAGAGTTATTAAAATCAATAAAAAAAAATTACATATTTAATCCATTGTTTTTATTGTGTTTCTACATTTTTTCTGTGCGATTTTTAATAATAAGAGGTCACAAGCTATATTAGTAAATACTTATACATAATTGATTTTGTTGCAGTTATTAGGCAGAAACACTGCATTTTATGTTGACTTTAGGATAAAGGACGGTCAAAATTGACAAATCCTGCAGTAATGTAGGAAATGCTATGGACACGGAGAGGTCTGGTTTTTGTTCCTAATTTATTAAGACGAAAACCTTTATAACAAGAAGTATAGATAGCATTTAAGTGGGGGGAAAGTTTAGTTTACTATGTGTTCCTCTTAAAAAATAATTAAGACAATTATTAGGAGTCCTAATGAAAATAAAAATCTTAGCAAGTATGCTAGCCGGAGCATTGGCCATGCTTCCAGTTACTGCAAACGCAGGCTGGGGCGGTGGTGGTGTTGGTGCCTATGGGTCACCAATCACAATCTACGGTTGGCAATATCATTCATACGAAAGTATCGAAAGAAACAAAAACACTACTTCTGAAAGAGACTATACAGACTTAAGAAGTAATGCTGCAAACATTGGTTTCTTAGGTTTTGTAGATACTGGTATTGAAGGATTAAAAATGACATGGCGTTGTGAACAATTCACATACCTAGGAGACTTTGCTGGTGGTACTGGTTGGTGTAACCGTAACTCTAAAGTAGGTATCTCAGGTTCATTTGGTGAATTAATGTTCGCTACATGGTTATTACCATATAACGAAATGGTTGCTCAATGGGTTGACCCTTTCTATGACGCTGGTAACTTATCACACACAGGTATTATGGGTAACATCGGTACAACATCTGGTATTTTCTACAACACTGGTATGTTTAATGATGGTGATTCATTTGGTGATTTTGATTACTCAACAGCTGATTTCCGTGGTGGTACTACAGCATCAGCAACAAATGTTCAAGCATATGGTGGTGCAGGTTCATACGGATTAGGTTTCAACCGTAGACAAGAAGGTATCATTCAATATATGGGTTCATTTGGTAAAACTTCTTTCCGTTTCGCTATGACACAAGGTGAAGAAGATGAAACAACTGCTGGTCGTTCAGGTAGTCAAAAGAAAGTTGATCCAGTTATCTATTCTACTGGTATTGCTTACTCAGACGGACCATTATGGTTAGCTGTAACATACCAAAAACATGAAGATTGGACAGCTGCAAAACTTGGTTCTACAGCATCGTCTCCAGACTTAATGAGTGGTTCTGATGCACAATCTTACCGTATTGCTGGTAGATGGATCCAAGATATGGGTAATGGCGCAAGCCTTACACTTTCTGCTATGTGGGAAAACCTAGAATACGAATTTGATGATGTTGCAACAAACGTATTCAGTGAATTTGGTTTCTCAACAGGCGTATTTGGTACAGTTACTGCAGGTACAAACGTAGAAATCGATCGTGACGCATGGTTAATTTCTGGTAAGTACTCTACAGGTGGACCATTAAACTTCCGTTTCATGTATGCTGAAGCTGATGACTATGATGTAGATGCTACATTCGCATCTGGTCAAACTAATAGAACAAGTAGCACAGGTGCTGACATGTTAGCATTAGGTGTATACTACTCTTTAGGTGATTCAACAGAGTTTGGTCTTACATACAACGAAGTTAGTAACGACACATACGGTGCATACGGTACAGGTATTGGTGCTGCAGGGTTAGGTGCAATTGGTTCTGATACAGAAATCGTAGCTCTAAACGTAATTACAATGTTCTAATATTATTAGAATAATAAGTAATTAAAGGCAGGCGCATTATATGCGCCTGTTTTTTTTTGAGCAAAAAAACATAGCAAATGTTAGAATGTATTAAATATAATTAAGGACAGAAATATGAAAAAAGATTTAAAAAAAATAATAACTCATACTGTAGGAATATTATTTTTATTAATTTTTAATAGTAATGTTTACGCAAAATGTAATAAAGAAGATATTAATTATTATCTAGAAAAAGGATTTACAACTGAACAAGTTACAGCGCTATGTAGTGGTGAAGTAGCCACATCACAAAATCCTATGAACGACATATATAAATCATTCGGCGAGGAGTATGCTGATGAACAAGATTTAGAATATTTAAAGAAAATGCGAGTTGAGAGACAAGTATTTTTAAAATCTGCAATAGGAGCACAAAAAGTAAGGATTAAAGATACATTCTTAAGTTATGAAACAGAAATGTGTGGCAGGAACTCAATCAAAAAATCAGGATCTGCTGAAGGGTCTAATATAGAGGGTTGTGCGACAATCAGAACAGAAATAGACCTTGCTAATATCGAAGTAAGCATGAAAGAAAAAAGAGAAAAAATATTTTTTGGAACAAAAGAAATTTTAGTAAAAGGTAGTATTAAATATAGAGTTGTTGGTGGTTTAACAAATTTAACTCCATTTGAAAAAAAGATTCTTAAGCCAATGATAGTAAAAAAACTTAAAAAAGGTGAAACTAAAATTCCAATTCGAAGTGGTCTAGATTTTACTTATGCTCTTGAGAATTTCATTGATATTGTTGATTTTCATAAAGGCTTGGTAATTAGAACAGGTAAAAGTAATAATTTGGGTGGCAATTTAGAAATAGAAGATTTTGACGTTAAAGATAATAATTATATTATTGAAGACACAGAAACAAAATTAAATTTTTCTAATGAAGTTGATGATACCGTAGATGGTAATATTGTCTTTGATGATTTATCTTCTACTCAAAAAGAGAGTGACGAAATTCCAGAAGACGTTTTTAATTAGGATTCTTCAATTAAGGTTTCAGCAGTTATTTCTGTTGGTTTTTCGATACCCATAATTTTTAAAATTGTAGGCGTAATATTTGATAGACCCCCATCTTTTTTAACTATTTTCCATTTTCTATTATTGTCCACAATTATACATGGCACTGGGTTTAGTGAATGCTGAGTGTTTGGCTTTCCAGTTTTAAGGTTATTAATTTCGTCAACATTCCCATGGTCAGCGGTAATTAATGTAGTTACATTTTCGCCTATCGCTTCACAAACAACTTCTCCTAAAGCAGCATCTAATTCACTCATGGCTTCAATAATGGCATCTTTTATAGCTGTATGACCAACCATATCGCCATTTGCGTAATTTACAATTATTAATTTATACTCAGGATTCTTTATTGCTCTAATAACTTCTTCAGAAACCTCCCTGCAGCTCATTTCAGGCTTTAAATCATAAGTAGCTACATTTGGCGAGGGTATTAAAACTCTTTTCTCACCTGGGTATGGGTCTTCTCTTCCGCCATTTATAAAATAAGTGACATGGGGATATTTCTCGGTTTCTGCGCAGTGAAATTGTTTTAATCCAAGATCACTTACAATACTTCCCAAAGTAGTCTCTGGTGTTTTTGTTCTAAAAGCAACAGGACATGACAAGTATGGATCATACTCAGTCATAGTAGTGATTGAATAAGCAGTATTATTATTAGTTCTTCTAAAATTGTCAAATCTCTCTACATTAAGAGCACGCGCTATTTGTCGTGTTCTGTCATTTCTAAAATTAAAAAATAATAATGAGTCATTTTTTTTTAAAGGTTTTGCTTCTTTTAGAACTGTAGGCAATATAAATTCGTCAGTAATATTATTTTTATAAGAGTTTTCAATAGCATCTAAATAATTCTCAGCTGTGTTCCCTTTATTATTAACAATTGCATCCCAAGCTAATTCTGTTCTATCCCATCTTTGATCTCTATCCATAGCGTAATAACGGCCGGAAATAGTATAAATTTCTCCACCATACTTTTCCAAATATTTATTAAGATCATCAAATATATCTTTTGACGATTTTGGATCATCATCTCGGCCATCAGTAAATAAATGAAGTTTTGGAGATACTCCATATGACTTACACATTTTTAAAATAGCAATCAAGTGATTTATATGAGAATGAACTCCGCCAGGCGAAGCAAGTCCAAGCAAATGAAACTCGTTATCGTTATCTTTAGTACTTAGTATTGCATTTAATATAGCTTCGTTTTTGAAAAAACTTGAATCATTTATTGATTCATTAATTATTACTAAGTCCTGCTTAAATATAGTTCCTGAGCCAATGATCATATGCCCAACTTCAGAATTGCCCATTTGACCCTCAGGGAGACCAACACTTTCACCAGAAGCTTGTATGGTTGTAGAAGGGTAATCTTTGAATAGGAGGTCAATATTTGGTGTGTCTGCAAGAGACCAGCCATTATTATCTCCACTTGGGGCAACTCCAACACCGTCAAGAACAACTAACAATGCCCTATTAATATCATTATTTGCCATTATTAAATATATTTAAATAAATTATTATAGATTCTAACAAATTAATTGGTTTTTGACTTACCTTTATTTTTATTAAGTAGACGAGCAAGCAATAAGCCGAGCTCAAACAGAAGCCATATTGGAACCGCCAATAATATTTGAGATATAACATCTGGTGGTGTCAGTATCATGCCCAGAATAAAAGCCATAACAATTATATAAGGTCTTTTTTTTGATAGTGAATTAATACTGCTTATTTCAAAAAAAACTAGTAAAAATGTAATAATAGGCACTTCAAATGCTAAGCCAAAAGCAAAAAATAATTTTATGACAAAGTTTAAAAAGCTACTAATGTCAGTTGCTATTTCAACGCCTTGCGGTGCAATACTAGAGAAAAAATTAAAAATTAAAGGAAAAACAATACTGTAAGCGAAAATTATGCCTAAATAAAATAATAATGTGCTGGATATAAGTATTGGTGCAATAAATTTTTTTTCGTTACTGTATAACCCAGGAGATATAAAAGCCCAAAAATTATATACGGATATCGGAAAAGTTATAGCTACTGATAAAAGTAGAATTAATTTAAAAGGTGCTAGAAATGGCGAAGCAACGTCCACTGCAATCATACTTGATCCTTCAGGCAAAACATTTAAAAGAGGTGATGCTAAAAAACTATATATTGAATTAGCAAAGGGAGTTAATAAAATTGCACAAAAAAAGATCGCTGAAATAATAATCAGTAATCTATTTCTAAGTTCTAGTAAATGATCAGTAAATGTATTTCTTTTATTTTTCATCTGAATCTATTGTTTTCTCAAATTCAGATAACTCTTCTTTCTGTTTCTCAATTATATTTTTTAAATCATTCATCCGAGACTCGTTTTCAATACTCGTTTTAATATTATTTGCAAAATCCTTAATTTTTTTAATAATTGAGCCAAGCT
Organism: uncultured Gammaproteobacteria bacterium; assembly: GCA_913050095.1. Classification (GTDB taxonomy): domain Bacteria; phylum Pseudomonadota; class Gammaproteobacteria; order Poriferisulfidales. Next base: position 12,317 of record CAJXAV010000020.1, on the reverse strand, counting down.
GAGATGCAAAAACAGGAAGTCTTTCTGGGCCTAAGATAATTAGGCTTATTACAAGTACAAGTGCAAGCTCCCAGAATCCAAAATCAAACATTTTTTATACCTTGTTTACTTTTTATCTGACTTATCGTCGTTAACTGATTTTTTAAAATTTTTAATAGCGCTTCCTAGATCGCCACCAATATTTCTAAGTTTCTTTGTGCCAAAAAGCAAAAGAACAATTGCAAAAATCAATAATAATGACCATATACTTATTCCAGCCATACTAACTCCTATAGTTTAAGTATTTCTATTATTTTTTTCTTCATGCCCAGATACTCCAAATCTCTTTTCAAGTTCTTCTAATATATCATTTGAGGAGAGATTTTTCATAGATAATGCCACCAAGCTATGAAACCATAAATCAGCAGCTTCAGAAATTATTCTTTTGTTGCTTTCTTTTTTTATAGCTTCAATTAATTCAATACTTTCTTCATTTATTTTTTCACAAGTATGATTGAGCCCTTTTTCGTAAAGCGAAGATACATACGATTCACTTGGGCTTTTATCTTTTCTGTCTTCCAGAATAAGATTTAATTTTTCAAATATATCAGTCATCCGTAATTCTCATGTTGATGCCTTTTTTTATTAAATATTCTTTTACTTCATTTATGGTGAATGTTCCAAAATGGAATATACTTGCTGCAAGAACTGCATCAGCACATCCTTTTGCTATTCCATCATACATGTCTTCAAGTGTTCCTACGCCACCACTGGCGATTATTGGTATATTTACCGTATCATTAATCGCTTGCATTAATTCTAGGTCAAATCCTTGTTTTGTTCCATCTTTATCCATACTTGTTACTAAAAGCTCGCCAGCACCTCTAATTTCCATATCTTTCGCCCATTCCACAGCATTTATTCCGGTAGCATTTCGCCCGCCATGGGTATATATTTCCCAAATTTGTTCCCCACTATTATTAATTTTTCTTTTTGCATCAATTGCAACAACTATGCATTGGCTTCCAACTGAATTACTTGCTTCTGATATAAGATTTGGATTATGTATTGCTGCAGTATTAATTGTGATTTTATCTGCACCAGAATTTAATAACGATCTAATATCTTCAACAGATTTTATTCCCCCACCGACTGTTAATGGAATAAAAACTTGAGAAGCAACTTTTTCAACAACATTAAAAATTGTTTTTCTATTATCTGAACTTGCGGTAATGTCTAAAAAAGTTATTTCATCTGCGCCTTGGTCATTGTATCTTTTTGCAACCTCAACGGGATCACCAGCATCTATAATATCAACAAATTTGATTCCTTTAACAACTCTGCCATTATCAACATCAAGGCAAGGAATTATTCTTTTAGTTAGACTCATAATTATCTTTATTAAAAATATTTTTTGCTTCCATAATATTTATTTTTTTCTCGTAAAGCGCTCTACCAATAATAATCCCTGAAATTCCAGATTTTGTATGAGAGCTAATCTTTTTTATATCTTCTATACAGCTTACACCGCCAGAAGCTATTATTGGAATATTAACATTTCTAGCTAATTGAAGAGTTGCATCAATATTCAGCCCTTGCATCATCCCGTCTTTTTCAATATCGGTATAAACAATTTCGGTTACACCATAATTTTCAAATTCTTTTGATAGTTGAATAGCATTTATATTTGATAAAGATTTCCATCCTTCTGTTGCTACTTCACCATTTTTTGCATCAACTCCTACAATAATTTTCCCAGGAAATTTATTACAAAGTTTTTTAATAAATTTTGGGTCCTCAACAGCTTTTGTGCCAATAATAACGAAGCTTGCACCCGATGTAAGATATTTTTCTGCTGTTTCTATGTCCCTTATGCCGCCCCCAATTTGAATTGGAATATTTGGGAATTTTTTACAAATATCTGAGACAATTTGAATATTTATCGGGCTGCCTAATCTAGCTCCATCTAGGTCAACCAGATGAAGTCTTTCTGCCCCTTCTATTATCCACTTTTCTGCCATATCTAATGGGCTACTATGAAATATGGTTTCTTGTGAAAAATCACCTTGTTTAAGTCGCACACAGTTACCATTTTGTATATCAATCGCTGGTATGATTTTCATTATATTTTATTTAATCTCTAAAAAATTTTTTAAAAACCGTAACCCTACTTTTGAACTTTTTTCAGGATGGCCTTGTATTGCTATTATATTATCATTTGCTATAACAGAGCAGAATTTTTTACCGTAATCGGTTTCACCAATTGTATAGTTTTCCTCTTCCGGAATAATAAAATAGCTGTGCACAAAATAAAAATATGATTCGTCTTCTATTCCGCTCCATATAGGGTGATCATTTTTTTTTAAAATCTTATTCCAGCCCATGTGTGGGATTTTTATTTTATTGTTATTTTTATTTTGAAATTTTTCTACTTTTCCTTTTAAAATCCCAAGACATTTTGTCCCTTCGTTTTCATCGCTATATTCCATTAATATTTGCATTCCCATGCATATTCCTAGAAAAGGTTTTTCTTTAGAATTTTTCGTGATTACAGTATCAAGATTTTTGTTAAATATAGATTGCATACATTTTTTTGCTGCACCTTGACCCGGGAAAATTATTTTATCAGAGCTATCTATTTCATTTGGATCTGAAGTAATTATCACTTTTTCATTAGGCGCGACATATTCAGTGGCTTTCGCAACAGAGCTTAAATTACTCATTCCATAATCTATGATAGCGATTGTACTCAATTTATATCGCCTATGATGTTAGAGAACGCCTTTTGTTGAAGGCGGCTTATCCCCGTTATTAATATAGTCAATTTGTTTTGCATAGCGAAAAGCTCTGCCAAATGCTTTGAATATGGTCTCTGCTATGTGGTGTCCATTCTCTCCCTTTAGATTGTCTATGTGAAGAGTTACCATAGCGTGGTTACAAAATCCTTGAAAAAATTCGTGGATTAAATCAACATCAAAATCATTTATATATTGTCTTGGATAAGATGCGGAATATTCTACCCCTGGTCTTCCAGAAAAATCAATAACGACTCTTGATAATGCTTCATCAAGAGGAACATAAGCATGCCCATATCTGTTTATGCCTTCTTTTTTTCCAATAGCCTTATCAAATGCTTGTCCAAAACATATTCCTATATCTTCAACTGTATGGTGAGCATCGACCTCTAAGTCGCCTTTTGCTTTAATAACAAGGTCAATTTGCCCATGTCTGCATATTTGTTCCAGCATATGTTCAAAGAAAGGCATGCCGGTATCAATTTTACATATTCCCGTACCGTCAATATTTAGAGACAGATCTATATCTGTTTCATTAGTTTTTCTTTTTATAGATGCTTCTCGTTTGCTCATTATTTTAAAAAATATGTTAAAAGTTGAGTATAATTAAAATTTTATACAATATACACTAAAATAATGATAATTAGCACAATACAAAAATTATTTCTTTATTTGCTAAGTTTTTGCAGAATATCGATAACTCATAAGCTAGCTAAAATAATAGCGATAATGCTTTATAGTAGTAAAAGTAAAAAGTACCGAGTTACATATAAAAATTTAAGAATTTGTTTTCCTAAAAAATCAGATAAGTGGATAAAAGAAAATTCAAAAGAAAGCTTGGCTGAATACCTTAAAAGCATGCTAGAAACTCCTTATGTCTATCGAGTATCAAAAAAAGATATAAATACTTTGATTAACAAAGTACACAATAAAAAAATTATTGAGGAATGTGTCAAGGAAAAAAAAGGAATAATTTTTATGACTCCCCATCACGGCTCATGGGAATTAAGCGGGCTTTACGTTGCTAATAAAATAAAAACTTTTACTATGTTCAAACCCTTACGAAATAAAATTTTAAATGATTTTGTTTATTCAGGTAGGCAGTCGCAAGGATCTACACTTGTTGAAACAGATAATTCAGGTGTAAAAAAATTACTAAAAGCACTTAAAGATAATTTTGGTATTGGTATTTTGCCTGATCACACGCCAAAAATTAACCAAGGTGTGATGGCAGATTTTTTTGGTATACCTGCAAATACTTCGACACTAATATATAAACTAGGAAAAAAAAATAAAGTTCCAATTGTTTATATATTTTCTGAGCGTCTAAAAAATAGCAAAGGTTTTGATATTCATTTGGGTTTAATAAATAATTCCTTTTATGATCTCAAAGAAGAACAGGCTGCTTTATTTTTAAACAAAACAATTGAAGAACTTATTAATAAAAATATAGCGCAGTATTTATGGTCATATGAAAGATTTAGAAATAGAAGTGGAGTTGAAGAAAATATATATAACTAGAAAATTATTTTTTCCAAAAGTCTGGGGTAAATATAACTAGTAGCGTAAATATTTCAAGTCGCCCAACTATCATGCTAAATGATAGTATCCATTTATTAAGATCAGATAACCCAGCATAGTTCAGCAATACTTCTCCTTGCCCCGGCCCCAAGTTATTTATTGTAGCGGCAACTGCTGAAAACGAAGTCAAAAAATCTAATCCAGATAACATTAGTAAAAGCATCACAGTTAAAAATACAAAAACATATATAGCAAAAAATCCCCAGATTGTTTCTAGAGTCCTTTCATTTATAGCCGTGTTTCCAACTTTTACCTTCATTTTAGAATTCGGATGAACCAATCTTTTTAATTCTCTATAACCTTGTTTTAGAAGGAGCATTACTCTAATAACTTTCATGCCACCGGCTGTTGAGCCAGCACAACCTCCAATAAAGCTAAAAAGTATTAAAAGTAATGGTAAAAATCCAATATAACTATAATAGTATGAGTTCGTAAAGCCAGTAGTAGTCGAGATTGAAACCGCATAGAAGGAGTGTTTAATGATTTCTCTAAAACTAATACCTACAGATTGATTGTAAGCATAAAAGACAGTTAGCCCAGCAATTAAAATTACTAAAAATATAAAAAAGTATGCTTCATTATCTTCTTTATAAGGAGATACCGATTTATTTTTGAATGCAAGATAATGTAAACTGAAGTTTAAACAAGCAGCAATCATAAATATTATGGCAACTAATTCTATCCATTGATTATCATAAAAACCGAAACTATCGGTGTGAGTAGAAAATCCACCAATAGCAATAGTTGAGAAACTATGACAAATAGAATCAAATATACTCATACCTGCAAAATAGTAACCTAGACCACATAAAAGCGTCATCGCTAGGTAAACAACCCAAAGCCATTTTGCAGTTTCAGTTATTCGTGGTGTAATTTTATTTTTAATTGGACCAGCCACTTCAGCTTTATATAATTGCATACCTCCTACTCCAAGCATTGGCAATACTGCAACAGCTAAAACAATAATACCAAGACCACCTAGCCACTGTAAGTATTGTCTATAAAATAAAATAGATTCAGGTAAATTATCAATCTCACTAAGTATTGTTGCTCCTGTTGTAGTCAGCCCAGAGACAGATTCGAATATTGCATTAGTAATTGAAATATTAAGTGATTCACTTAGTATCATAGGAAGAGATGCAAAAGAACTCAAAACACACCAAAATAAAACAACAATTATAAAACCATCTCTTAATTTTAAATCAGTCTTTGCTTGCATAGCTGGCAACCAAAGCAGAAGTCCTGAAACAAAGATTAAAATCAAGGCGTAGAAAAAAGACCATATTTCATTATCTTGATAAATTATACTTACAATAATAGGTGGAATTATAGCTAAGCTAAATAGCATTAGTAGTAAACCAAGAATTCTAATTACAGATTTGATTTGCATTATTTTTTACTCAAATAGATCTTCTATTTGTTTAACATCTTTTTTATTTACAAGACAAACTAAGCGATCATTTTGTTCAAAAAGCATATTTGAAGTATCAAATATAAAATCATTATTTCTAATAATACAGCAAACAATTGTATTTTCTGACATATTTATTTGGTCAATATTTTTACCGATTATTTTCGAATCAATTGAGTCTTTTACTTCAATTTCTAAAAGTTCAATAAATCCGTGCATTAGAGAATGAGCTTTTAGTATGCTGCCTTTCCTAATATGAGTTAAAAGTGCTCCCATAGTAAGATCTTCCGGCGATATAGTGATATCAATTTCTTGCTTTTCAACAAGATCAGAGTAACTAATTTTATTTATTATGGAAATGACATTTTTTGAACCAAGCTTCTTTGCAAGCATAGCAGATAATATATTTGCTTCATCATCGTTTGTAAGTGCACAAAATACATCCATATGTTCAATATTTTCTTCAAGCAAAATATCTTCATTTGAAGAATCAGCATTTATAATTGTCACATCATCAATGACTTCTGATAAATATTCTGCTCTTTCTTCATTAGATTCTATTACTTTTACCTGGTAATTATTATTGATACTTTCAGATAAATGCTTACCAATATTACCACCACCCGCAATCATAATACGTTTATTATTTTTATTATTCTTAAATAATTTTGTTATATCTTCAATATTTTCTTCTTTACATATAAATAGTAATTCATCACCGTTTTCTAAAGTATCGCCATCTTCTATAGAAAACAGTTTGTCGTTTCTTATAAATCCACAGATTTTAGCATTAAATTTATTGCATGCCGATTGGTAATGTTTTATTGAATTTTCAAGCTCTTGATTTTCTTTATATATAATATTTATAAGACAATTTTCAATATTTGAAAAATTAAATACTTGATGTGTTCCTTGAAATAAAATAAGTTTTTTAATGTAACTGGATACAATTAAATCCGGGCTTATTGTAAAATCTATTGGTGTAGATTCATCAGCAAATAAATTTTCATAATTAAGGTACTCAATGTCTCTTATCCTAGCTATTTTTTTACTTACGCCAAAAACAGTATAAGCAACTTGGCAAGCTATCATATTTGTTTCGTCACTTTTTGATACAGCAACTATCATGTCTGCTTTATGTGCGCCAGCAGCTTCAAGTATTCTTGGATGAGCCCCATTTCCATGAATAGTCTGAAGATCTACTTTATCAGCAATATTTTCCAAAAGATCGGCACTTTTGTCGATTAATGTGACGTCATTGCCTTCTTTCACAAGATTAATGGATAATGAGCTGCCGACTTGTCCAGCTCCGACGATTATAATTTTCATAATTGGTCCATATTATAAATGAAATTAAAAAAATATATAAATATTTGTTTATTCAAATTTTTTACCTAAAAAGTTCGTTGATTTAATAAAATCTTCTACATTCATTACTCTAGAGTTGTCTTTTTGCAATTTTGTTATTACTAACAAACCGTTTTTTGTAAAAACTTCTATAGAATCTTCATTTACAGACCTGATATTTCCTGGAAAGCCATTTATTTCTAATTTTTCAAAATTACTATCATGAATTCTTATCCTCTCTCCAGATAAAGTTGTTTCAGCAACAGGCCATGAATTAAAAGCCATTATTTTTTTATGTATTTTTTCTGCAGAATTATTCCAATTAATTATAGCTTCTTCCTTTTTAATTTTTTTTGCATATGTTGCTAAACTATTATCTTGTGGGTGTAGCATAAAATTATTTTCTAATATTGATTCTAGAGTTAAAAATAAAGAATCAATCCCTATTTTTATAAATTTTTCATGTAAATTTTGTGAAGAGTCATTGTCTTCAATAGAAACTGGTTCTTGATAAATTATGTCACCTGTATCAAGTTCTTCCGTCATTTTCATTATTGTTATTCCTGACATTTTGTCACCTGCTTCTATTGCTCTTTGAATCGGTGCCGCGCCTCTCCATCTTGGAAGTAATGATGGATGAACGTTTATACATCCAAATTTTGGAACCGACATAAATTCTTTTGTAAGCAATAATCCATATGCGACAACAATAACTATGTCAGGTTTAATTTCAGATAATGCATCAGTTTCCTTAATTGTAATTTTTTCAGGCTGCCTAATTATTATATTATTTTTTTCAGCAGTATTTCTTACAGGGCTGTGTGTAAATTTTAGTCCTCTTCCAGATCTTTTACTTGGCTGTGTAAAAACTGCACTTACATCATGTTTTGAATTTATAAGAGCTGATAAATAACTTTCTGCAAACTGAGGCGTGCCCGCGAAAACAATTTTTAATTTTTTCATTTTTTTATACTGCTGATTTATAGTCCGGTGTGTTTTTTCTTGATGTAAGAACACCTTCTTTTTTTAACTTAATAATTTTTTTTTCAATTCTATTTCTTTTTAATGAAGATATATGATCTACAAAAAGTTTTCCGTTTAAATGGTCAATCTCATGTTGTATGCAAGTTGCTAATAATCCAGATGCTTCAAATTCAATTTTATTACCATTGTAATCTAATGTTGATACTTTGATTTTTGACGGTCTTGATACGGATTCATAAAAGCCTGGAACAGATAAACAGCCTTCTTCCATAGTTTCTGCTTCATCTGATAAAAATAATATTTCCGGGTTTATGAGGCATACTTTTTCATCTTTTTTTTCCGATACGTCAATAACAATAATTCGTTTATGTATGTTAACTTGGGTTGCAGCAAGCCCTATGCCTTTTTCTTCATACATAGTATGAAACATTTGATCTACTATTGATCTAATTTCTTCATTAACGCCTTCCACTGGTTTAGCTTTCTTTCGTAACCTAGGGTCAGGAAAATGCAGTACTTTTAATTTCTTCATAATTATTTAATATTCTTTGATTATCTCAATTATACTATTCTATTAGATAAAGTGTAGAATTTAGAAAATTTGAATATTTTAGATATCAGCTTTTGACTAAATTCGAACAATGTATTAATGTTTAAGGAGTGACATTATTTTAACGGAATATAATTTTATTTTTTTATTTATAAATCAAATACTTAAGGATTAACCAATGAAAGAAACCATATTAGATGTTCTGATGTTTATGTTTCAGAGTTATGTAGAAGATAATGAAGAAGTTGAGCTTGATAAGGAATCTTTGCACAAAAATCTCTCTGAAGCAGGCTTTGCAGATCATAATATCGAAAAAGCTTTTGAGTGGCTGGAAGGCCTCCCTGGGGTTGATGATACGGCGCTTTTAAATAAACCAACAAAAAATAGTTTCAGACTTTTTAGCGATGCTGAGCATATTAAAATTGGCGAGGAAGGCTTAAGTTTTTTGATGTTTTTGGAAAGACTAGGGATTTTTCATGGAGAAATAAGAGAACATGTTATTGATAGAATAATGGCCTTAGATACTCAAAGTGTAGATCTTAGCCAAATAAGATGGGTGGTTTTAATGATACTATTTAATACGCCTGGAAATGAAAGTAGTTATACTTGGCTACAAAATTTAAATTCTGATAAAGCTTTACCTTACATTCATTAAAAAGCGAAATATAATTCACGAGAGTTTGATTAAATTATGAGTGAGAATTTAGTAATTGTTGAGTCCCCAGCAAAATCTAAAACTATTGAAAAATATTTAGGTGATAACTATCGCGTAATATCAACAGTTGGACACTTGCGAAATTTACCCTCAAAAAAAGGAATAGATGTTGATAATAATTATCAAATGAACTATGAATTAATTGATAGAGATCATAATAAGCCTCAACAGATAATAAATGACATAAAGAAAGCTCTTAAAAGTGCAAAAAAACTTTATTTAGCAACAGACCAAGATAGAGAAGGTGAAGTAATAGCTTGGCATTTAATAGATATTTTAGAAAAAGAGAATTCTTTATCTGGGGTAGAAATAGTGCGAATTGTATTTAATGAGATAACAAAAAAAGCAATTTTAGATTCAATAAAAAATCCTAGAGAGCTTTCACATGATCTTATAAATGCACAATTTGCAAGAAGATCAATTGATTACCTATTTGGAATGGGGATATCACCATTGCTTTGGGGAATAGGTATAAGAAAGGGGTCTGCAGGAAGAGTGCAAAGTCCTGCTTTGAAAATGATTGTAGAAAGAGAAGAAGCTATAAGAAAATTTATACCTCAAGAATATTGGACTTTAAATGCTAATTTTTTGAAAGATGGTAAACCTTTTGATGGTTTCTTATATAGCAATAATAATAAAAAACTTGCTAAGTTCGATATTGATAATGATAAGGATGCAAATAAAATAAAAGAAGAAATATTAAATTCTTCTATTGATGGTTTTGAAGTATTAAAGGTTTCAAAAAAAGAAAGAAAAAGGCAGCCTGCTAAACCGTTTATTACTTCTACTCTTCAGCAAGAAGCATCAAGAAAATTAAGATTTGCCGCTAGGAGAACAATGGGTATAGCCCAAGAACTTTATACTGGTATCGATATAGGCGACGGTCCAATTGGATTAATAACATATATGAGAACCGACTCAATTAATCTGGCGCAAGAAGCTACAGATGAAATGAGGAATATCATTCCTAAACTATTTGGACAGGATGCATTACCTAATGAAATTAGAATGTATGCTAATTCATCAAAAAATGCACAAGAAGCACATGAGGCTATAAGGCCGACTTCATTTGCAAGAACCCCAGAAGAAGTGAAAAAGTTTTTAAATAAAGATCAGTTTGATCTTTATTCTTTAATTTGGAAAAGAACAATTGCTTCACAAATGAATGATGCGATTTTAAATTCAGTCTCAGTAGATCTTGGCGTAGAAAATAAAATTTTTAGGGCGACCGGTCAATCTATAAAATATCCAGGATTTATGCAGGTTTATCTAGAAGGAAATGATGAAGAAGATGCTGAAGCAGAAGCAAAAATACTTCCTGAAATGAAGGAAGGCGATATGATTAAGATGGAAAATCTTGAAGCAATTCAACATTTTACTCAGCCACCAGGCAGGTATACAGAAGCAAGCTTAATAAAAAATTTAGAAAAAGAAGGTATTGGCAGACCTTCAACATATGCTGCAATTATAGAGACTTTGAGATTTAAGGAATATGTTGAGATTGAAAACAGAACTTTAACTCCAACAGGTAAAGGAGCATCAGCATGTGCTTTTTTAGACAAAAATTTTAATGATTTTATTAAGTATAGTTATACAGCTGAACTTGAAGAGACTTTAGATCAAATAGCACGGGGAGAAGTAGAATGGGTGCCAACAACAGATTCTTTTTATAAATATTTGACCAAAATGGTTGGTGAGACAGAAAAGTTATCACCTGAAGAAAGGAAACAAGAACGTATTTTAGGCAAAGATCCGAAAAGCGGCAGAACTGTAAGTGTTAGACATGGGCCATTTGGCCCTCATGCAATGATAGGAACTAAGGATGATCCAAAAGAAGCTGGAAAACCTAAATCAGCCTCCTTAAAAAAGGGACAAGATATATCATCCATAACTTTAGAAGAAGCTTTAGATCTTTTTGTTTTACCAAGACTACTGGGCGAAACTCCAGATGGCGAACACATAACAGCATGCTTGGGAAGATTTGGGCCGTATTTAAATTATGGAGAAAAGAAAAACTTATCTTTGAAGGGATTAGAAGAAAAAGGTCAAGATCCTTTTGATCCATATACAATTACTTTTGAAGAAGCATTGCCTTTAGTAGAGCAAAAAAAAATAATTGAGGCTAATAAAATTATACAAAATTTTGAAGGAACAGAAATCCAAGTTTTAAATGGAAGATGGGGCCCATATGTTACAGATGGTAGCAAAAATGTAAAAGTTCCAAAAGATCAAGATCCAAACGAATTGTCATTACCAGAATGTGAAGAAATGATTGCTAACGCTCCAGAAAAAAGAGGTAGGTTTGGAGCAAGAAAAAAAGTTGTTGCCAAAAAAAAAGTAGTAAAGAAAAAAGTAGTAAAAAAGAAAACAGCAAAGAAAAAAAAATCTGTTAAGGTTTCAAAAAATATCCCATCAGAAAATAGTTTAGAAGATACTGCTTAGTATTATGGCTAAAATTTTAGACCTTAAAAATAAAAAAGAATGCTTAAAATTTATAGAAGATGTTTCCAATGGCGCAGTTTTCGCTTATCCAACAGAAGCTGTTTTTGGGTTAGGCTGTGATATAAATAATAAAAGTTCAATTAATAAAATTATAGAATTAAAAAGAAGAAAAGTATCAAAAGGTTTAATAGTAATATCAGATAACATTGAGAAAGTTAGAAATCTCATAGATGATAATTATTTTAAACTTTTTGTAGAAAATAATAGTAATGCTGTTCCAACAACTTGGCTATGCCCTGCAAGTAAAATTGTTCCCGAAGAAATAACGGGTGGGACTAAAAAAATTGCAATTAGAATTACTTCGCATGATATTTCAAAATTAATTTGTAAAATATTAGACTTGCCGATTATCTCAACTAGCGCAAATATTTCTGGTGATGATCCTATAATTAAACAAGAGGACTTAGGAATTTATTTTAGAGATAATATGGATAATATAGATTACATAATTGA
>CAJXAV010000019.1 GCA_913050095.1 uncultured Gammaproteobacteria bacterium | reverse complement strand
TGTTTCTTTATTTATTATCATAATTCAGACATTATATGTAACTTATGTTAACTTTCATAAAACTATTATAGCAAATAAAAAAAATGCAGGAAATTTATAATCCACAAAAAATAGAAAAAAACATTCAAGATGAGTGGTATTCTAATAAAACGTTTAAATCTGAGGTTAGCTCAAGTAAAAAGTTTTATTGTTTGTCAATGTTTCCTTACCCAAGCGGTAATTTGCACATGGGTCATGTGAGAAATTACACAATAAGCGATGTTATAGCTAGATATCATAGAATGCATGGAGAAAATGTCCTGCATCCAATAGGTTGGGATGCTTTTGGCTTGCCAGCAGAAAATGCTGCGATTCAAAATAAAACCTCCCCGAAGGAATGGACAAATAAAAATATTGATAATATGAGAGACCAGTTGAAATCTTTAGGTTTTAGCTATGATTGGGATAGGGAGATATCTACATGTTCTAAAGAATATTATAAATGGGAACAATGGTTTTTTATAGAATTATACAAAAAAAGTCTTGTTTATAAAAAGGAGTCGTTGGTTAACTGGGATCCTATAGATAATACAGTTTTAGCAAATGAGCAGGTTGTAGATGGGAAAGGGTGGAGATCTGGAGCAGATATTGAAAAAAAGAAGATTTCGCAATGGTTTTTAAAAACTACAAATTATTCTAAAGAATTATTATCTGATTTAGATGAACTTAAAAGTCAATGGCCCGAAAACGTGTTAACAATGCAAAAAAATTGGATCGGTGAGTCAAATGGCGCTGAATTATGTTTTAAAACATCTTTAAATGAAAATATTAATGTTTTTACAACTCGACCAGATACTATTTTTGGAGTTACGTTTATCGCTATAGCGGCTGATCATGATTTTGTTTGCAAATGCAATGATCAGATTAAGAAATTTTGTGCAGATTTATTAAATAAAAACATCAATAATGATAAATCATCTACCAACAAAGATGTGCATGGTATTTTTACAAGCTTTTATGCTGTGCACCCAATAACTGAGAAAAAAATCCCGATTTGGGTAGGTGATTATGTGCTTACTGGGTATGGCACAGGAGCAGTAATGGGAGTACCAGCTCATGACTCTAGAGATAATAATTTTGCAAAGAAATATAACTTGGATATTGTAAAAGTTATTGAAAGTGAAGATGTAAAATATAAAGATACTGAAGATAATGTATATACCGGTAATGGAATATTAATAAATTCATTAGAATTCAATAATTTAGATAATATATCTGCATCAAAATCTATTATTAATTTCATACAAGAAAATAAAATTGGGAAAAAAGTAACGAACTATAAGTTGAGAGATTGGGGCATCTCAAGACAAAGATATTGGGGGTGCCCTATACCAATTATATATAGGGAAGATGGAGAGGTTTTGCCAGTTGATCAAAGTGAACTGCCTATTGAGTTACCTGACGATATTGATTTTACAGAAGGTGGAAACCCATTAGAGAATCATCCAACATGGAAATATACAAAATGTAAAAAAACCGGATTAAAAGCAATAAGGGAAACTGATACTTTAGATACTTTTTTTGAATCAAGTTGGTATCAGTCAAGATTTTGTTCACCAAAAGATAAAAAAAATATGGTTGGTGAAGAAGCAAACCATTGGTTACCTGTAGATATTTATGTAGGTGGTATTGAACATGCCGTACTTCATTTATTATATGCGAGGTTTTTTCATAAGCTAATGAGAGATCATGGTTTGTTAAATTCTAATGAGCCTTTTAAATCATTAGTTACGCAAGGAATGGTATTAAAAGATGGAGCAAAAATGTCTAAATCAAAAGGAAATACTGTTGACCCTAAAGATTTAATAGAGAAATTTGGTGCCGATACAATTAGACTTTTTGTGATATTTGCAGCCCCAGTTGAAAATTCATTGGAATGGTCAGATCATGGCGTAGAGGGATCTTATAAGTTTTTAAATAAACTGTGGAATATTGGATACAAAATAAAAAATTTTGAAAGCACAAAAAAAATTAACACCGATGATGAAAAAAAATTAAAGATAATAATTAATCAAGCAATAGCAAAAATTACTGAAGACTATGGAAAAAGATTGAGTTTAAATACAGTTGTTTCTACATGCATGGAAGTTTGTAATAGTATACAAAAATCACTAAATAACAATAATGTTTCTCAAAAAGTTATTTTTGAATCTTACAAATCACTTATATTATTGCTAAACCCAATTACACCACATATATGTAGTGAAATATCAAAAGAGTTGAGTATATTAGAAATTCAAAATGAAAAAAGCTGGCCTTTAGTAGATGAAAATTTTATAAAAGATGATAAAAATTTAATAATTATTCAAATTAATGGAAAAGTTAGAAAAAAAATTGAAGTTAGTGATGATATTAGTCAAAAAGATTTAGAGAAGCATATTTTGTCTCTAGATGAAATTATAAAATATACAAAAAACTGTAAAGTTAAAAAAATTATTTATATAAAGGGTAAACTTGTTAATATAGTGATCTGATGAGTATTTTAAGAATAAAATTAATACCAATATTTGTTGCGAGTGCTTTAGTTTATGGCTGTGGTTATAAACTAGGCGGTCTAGAAGTTATTGGAAACAACTCTAATAAAACCGCTGCAATAAAGATCGATGCTACAAAATCTCAAATTCAATCATTTATAAATTCTGGCTTTACAATAGATAATGATAAGTTTGATTTAATGGTTGTTATAGATGGCCCAAACTATAAAAAAGAAACCTCTTCGGTTACTAGTAGTGCTACAGAGAATGAAATTACTTTGATAGGCTCTGTTACTATGACTTTAAAAGATAAAAACGGCAATCTATTGATTGAAGATAAAGAAATAACTGTTTCAAAAGACTATAAATTTTCATCTTCAAGTATAAATAGTTCAGAAAGTGAAGAGACAATTGTGCGTGGTGATATTGAAAAATATATTGAAATCCAGGTAATTAACGCTGTTAGAAGCAAGCTTTAAAATCTATTTTGAAATATTTTCAATATAATCTTTATAAATATAACCGATTAATGTGCTGTTTAGAATTGTAAAAAATAATTGCATAAACATAGCTAAGAAAACAAAAAAAACTTTTATATCAGAATTTTCTGAAAAATTTGTTATAGAAAAATTTATTAAGACGTATGGTATTATAAGTGTCAAATATAATAAATATATCTTTATAGATTTATCTTTTGACTTTAGGTATGAGTCTTTCAATCCCCATGACTTATTAATAGCAGCTGCAGGCAATATAAACATAACTCTTGAGTAAATATAAAGCATATAAATAAATAATATATATAAATATATAGTCATTTTTGATATTTCATTTGGAAAAAAAGGTGATAGGACAACTACATGGATTATATAAATTATAATTATTGATGATAAAAGATATAATGCTTTCTTAATGTATAATTTTGTATAATCCTTATCAATAAAATATGTAAAACTATTAATAATTTCATCAGCCGTTATAATATTTCTAAAAATATTTATTGTTATTGGTGATGAAATAATTATGTATCCTACAAAAAAAATTAATACAAGAAAAATATTTTTTGTATAAATTATTAATGTCTGTGTAAAAACTAAGTATAAAAATACTGGAAAGTAATTTTTTATAGTAAATTTTAAAAAATACAAGCTATATAGAAAAGATTTTATAACTAACATTATTTATTTCTGCTTCTTGATTGTTAAATAATATGCGGAAGAGTCTTTTTCTCCATGCCCGCTATTATTGCATATGTTCATATTTTTATTTACAAGATTAGTGCCTTTTAATGATAATTTTTTCTTCAAAGATATATTTTTTGCAATCCTAAGATCCTTCGCGTGTAATTTTGTTTTAAATCCTGGCTTATAAGAGTTTTTTAACATTCTTTCCCCATGAATTTCTAATATCTTACTATTAGCAAATCCACCTAATAATGCTTTTCTAACATTATCTTTATTTACTTTAAACGAGTCTGAAATCATAAATGCCTCGCTTACAGCATTTATTGTTTGAGCAACTATTATTTGATTGCAAGCTTTTGCAACTTGTCCTGCTCCAGAATTTCCAATATGCGTTATTTTGTCGCCTAAAATTTTTAATAACGGCATAACTTTTTTAATAATCTTTTTATCTCCACCCAGCATTATTGATAAATTTCCGTTTATAGCGCCAATTTCTCCGCCAGAAACAGGGGCATCTACTAAAGAGATGTCATATTTTTTCAAAAATTTTGATATTTCTATTGTTTCGATAGGGCATATTGTACTCATATCCAAAACTATTGATGGTTTTATATGAAAATTAGCCATACCATTTTTTCCAGTAAGAATATTTTTTACATCAATTGTATCCGAGACAGCGAGAATCAATATATCGATGCTTTTATAAAATTTACAAAGGTCTTTTTCTACAATTAACCCTGCTTTTTTAAGCTTTAAATGAGTTTTATTATTTCTAGCAAAAGTATGTATTTTATACCCAGCGTCGAACAGATTTTTAGCCATTGGTAAACCTATAATACCTGTACCAATAAAGCCGACATTTTTGATTTTTTTTATCATATAATTAAATTTTAGTTTTATATTTAATAGGTTAATATAATTAAAATGCAAATATATTACAATCAATTAGAAAAACATTTAGCAGAAGATCTTAAATCTATATATCTAATTTCTGGAAATGAGGTATATCAAGAGGATTTCTGTGCAGAAAATATAGTAAACAAAGCCAAAGAACATAATTTTTTGGAACATGAAATCATATACGTTGAAAAAACTTTTGACTGGAATAATTTTCAGATGCATAGTACAAATCTATCATTATTTAGTGAAAAAAAAATTATTGAACTTAGATTTTTAACAAAAACGATAAATTCAAATGCGGAAAATAAAATAAAAGAGTGCATAGACAATTATGATGACCAAACTATTCTCATAATTAGAATGCCGCAGCTTAAATCATCTGACTATAAAAAAAAATATTTAAGTATTAAAAATAATAACGTTGGTTTTATAAGACTATACGCAATGACAAAAAAAAATATTTTGGAAGAGCTAGCTAAATCTGTAAAAAAATTTAATTACAAAATAAATAACAATTGTTTAGATTTTATAGCTGATTTATACGAAGGTAATATGGTAGCAGCTAATCAAGCCTTGCTAAAAATTGACTTAATGGCAAGTGATTCAACAGTAATAGATTTAAATTTCTTAAAAAAAGTTTTTTCAAAAGATGTTGATTTTGAGGCAAGTAATCTTGTAGATTATTCAATAGAAGGAAACATTATAAAAATTCAAACATGTATTAATTTTTTGAAGCAAAATGATTATCCCGCTCAATATGTTATTTGGTCTTTTATAAGGTCTTTTAGAACCATACTTTTTAATCTAGATTCAATAAATAACGGTAAACCTATAGATGAAATATTGAGAACAATTTGGCCTTATGAGAGAAAAAACTTAATGTCTAATTCTTTGAAAAAGCTGTCAGCTCTTAAGATTGAAGCTTATTTAGGCGTCTTAGTAAGGTTAGATATGCAATCTAAAAATGTTATAGATGGCAATACATGGGATTCTATATACGATTTGTCGGTTTCAGTTGCAAAAAATAAACTTTCAGTAATTAAGTATACTTAATATAATACAATTATGAATATTAAAGAATACGTAAGAAAAATTTGTATAAATGCTAAAGAATCTAAAAAACAGATAGCCTGTTTGAACGAAAAAACTAAAAATCTAATTTTAGAAGATGTTATTGAAGAGTTGGATAATAATAGAGAAAATATTATATCTGCAAATAATACTGATGTTGAAAATCTAAAATCCTCAAAAAATTTTGTTAGTTCATTTGTTGACAGGTTACTTATAGATGATAATAGAATTGATTCTATGATTGAAAGCATCAAAGAAATTATTCTAATTAAAGATCCAGTTGGAGAAATAAAAAATTTATGTGAAATGCCTAGCGGAATAAAAGTTGGTAAAATGGCTATGCCATTGGGTGTTATTGCGATGATTTATGAATCTAGGCCAAATGTTACAGTTGATGCTTCTGCGCTAAGTATAAAATCTGGAAATGCAATAATTCTTAGGGGTGGTTCGGAATCTATAAACACAAACTTAATACTGGCCACTTGCATTGAAAATGCTTTTTTAAAAAATAAAATTGACAAAAATGCAGTTCAGTTGATTGAAAATATAGATAGAAATATTGTTAATGAGCTTCTTATACAGAACGATTATATTGATATTGTAATACCAAGGGGAGGTAAAAATTTAATAAAACTAGTGGATGAACTGTCAACCATACCAGTATTAAGACACCTAGATGGTATTTGTCACGTATTTGTAGATAAAGACGCAGATATAAATAAAGCATTAGAAATTTCAGTGAACTCTAAGACTCAGAGGACAGGTGTTTGCAATGCAATGGAAACACTTCTTGTTGATAAAAATATCGCAGAAAAGTTTTTACCAGAGATTGAAAAAAGAATGCTTTTTGATGACGTTGAAATTAGAGGCTGTGAAAGCACACAAAATATTTTAAATTCCGTGAAAATAGCCTCCGAAGAAGATTGGCATACTGAGTACTTAGACTTGATATTGTCAGTTAGAGTTGTAGACGGCATATCAGGAGCAATTGAACACATAACAAAATATGGCTCTGGTCATACAGATGTTATAGTTACCGAAAATGATGACACAGCAAAAAAGTTTTTGAGAAATGTTGATTCTAGTTCCGTAATGCATAATGCATCATCAAGATTTGCAGATGGCTACGAATATGGACTGGGTGCAGAAATAGGTATAAGCACAAATAAACTCCATGCCAGGGGTCCAGTTGGAATAGAAGGTCTTACTAATCAAAAATTTATTGTTATTGGGAATGGAAATATAAGGTAAAAAATAATGAAGAACGAAAATGACTATGATACTCAAATAAATGAAATCAAAAACCAAGTAAGTGAAATGAGGGGGTTTCTTTGACATTGATAATAAACAAAGTGAGATTGATCGTCTTAATAAGAAACTTGAAGATGAAAAAATTTGGTCTGATAGAGAAAAAACATTAACAATTACAAAACTTAAATCTTCGCTAGAGAAAGAATTAGCAGAGTATACAGACGTCTATTCGGATTTTACACAATTAGTCGAGTTTAAGGCATTATATGACGATGATCGCTCAAAAGAACTTGAGGATTATATGTCTTCAGAAATTATTAAAATAAAAGATGCTATAGAAAAATTATCTTTTGTGAAAATTTTCAAAGGAAAATCAGATGCGTCAAATGCTTATCTTGATATTCAAGCAGGGTCTGGAGGTACTGAGGCTCAAGATTGGGCAGAAATGCTCTTAAGGATGTATACAAGATGGGGGGAAAAACATGATTTTAATATTGAGATTATTAGTACCACAAATGGAGATGTTGCCGGAATAAAGAGCGCAACATTAAAATTTAATGGTCAGTACTCATACGGCTGGTTAAAAACTGAAACTGGAGTTCATAGATTAGTAAGAAAATCCCCGTTTGACTCGGGAAACAGAAGACATACATCTTTTGCTTCAATATTTGTTTCCCCAGAAATTAATGATGATATTGAGATAGAAATTGACCCAAGTGATTTACGAGTAGATGTTTTTCGTGCAAGTGGCGCTGGAGGACAGCATGTAAATAAAACGGAGTCAGCAGTGAGAATTACACACAAACCTTCTGGTGTAGTAACTCAATGTCAAAATGGCAGGTCACAGCACAAAAATAAAGATACCGCAATGAAGCAGTTAAAAGCAAAGTTGTATGAAATTGAGATACAAAAGAAAAAAAACGAGCAAGATAATTTAGAAAATTCAAAAGCTGACATAGGATGGGGTAGTCAGATTAGATCTTACGTTCTTGATCAGTCTAGAATTAAAGATTTAAGAACTAATGTTGAAACAAGCAACACTCAATCTGTTTTAGATGGTAATATTGACTTATTTATTGAGGCAAGCTTAAAAATGGGTGAAAAATAATGGACGAAAAAATAAACGACACGCATAGACTGATTCTTGAAAGAAGAAAAAAACTTAATACCTTAAAAGATAATGGTAATAATTATTCTAATGATTTTAAGGGCAACTCATGTTGTGCCGAACTTATTAGTATGTTTGATAATGACAAAATTATAGATAATGAAGAAGAAAAATTTATCATTATGGGAAGAATGATGTCGAAAAGAATTATGGGTAGATCAAGTTTTGCAAATATTAAAGACGAATCTGGAAACATTCAATTTTACGTAGATAAGAAAAAATTTTCAGAAAAAATCTTTAAGATTTTCAAAGATTCCGATATTGGCGATATAGTTTATATCAAAGGTTTTTTATTTAAGACAAAAACTGGAGAATTAACGGTTAATTGTGAAGATTTTAATATCGTAACGAAGTCATTAAGACCATTACCAGAAAAATTTCACGGGCTTTCAGATCAAGAAATAAAATACAGAAAAAGATATTTAGATTTAATATGTAATGACGAAACCTGGAAAACTTTTAATGAAAGATTTAGGATTATAAAAGCAATAAGAAGCTATTTTGATGATAAAGGTTTTATAGAAGTTGAAACTCCAATGATGCAAAAAATACCAGGAGGCGCCACAGCACGGCCTTTCGTTACACACCACAATACTTTAGATATGGATTTATTTATGCGTATAGCGCCCGAACTTTATTTAAAAAGATTAATTGTCGGTGGTTTCGAAAAAATTTACGAAATTAATAGAAATTTTAGAAATGAAGGTGTTTCCTCAAAACATAATCCAGAGTTTACAATGATTGAATTTTATCAAACTTATTCAAATTATAAAGATATGATGGATCTCACTGAAAGTTTATTAAAAAGTGTTGTAAGTAAAATTAAGGGCAAAACTATTATAGAGTACCAGGGTAACAAAGTAGATTTTGGAAAACCTTTCAAACGAATAACACTAGTAGAGTCAATTTTAGATTTTACTAACGATTTAGATCTATCTAGCATAAAAGATGTAAATAATGTGACAGATTTGTGTAAAAAATTAAATATAGATGTGACAAAAAAATCTTCATTAGGAGAGATGCATTTTTCATTATTTGAAAAATTAGTAGAACCAAATCTAATTGAGCCAACTTTTATAACAGAATATCCAATTGAGGTTTCTCCATTAGCTAGAGTTAATAATGATAATCCTTTAATAGCTGATAGATTTGAGTTTTTTATAATGGGTAAAGAAATTGCAAATGGTTTTTCTGAATTAAATGATCCAGATGATCAAAAGGAGAGGTTTGAAAATCAAGTAAAACTAAAAGATAGCGGTGATAATGAAGCAATGTATTTTGATGAAGATTATATTGAAGCTTTAGAATATGGTATGCCTCCAACAGCTGGCGAGGGTATTGGTATAGACAGACTAGTAATGATATTGACAGATTCTCCATCAATTAGAGATGTTTTGCTATTTCCTTTAATGCGCTAAATAATATTCTAGTAGCCGATAAATGCTAATATAATTATAGTTAAAAATATTATAAGTAAAAAAACTAGTGGATAAAAAAATTCTTTACTATTCTTTTTTGAATATAATAAAACTAAAATAATTACAGCAATTAATATTGTTATGTATTTAATCATTTTTCTGCGGCACCTTTTTGAATAATAATTTTTTCACTATCATTAATTTTTAAATTATTTTTTATAAATTCTTTTCTTAAAACACACAAGCATGATGTAAAGAATTTATTTGAGTTTTCAGATGTTTTGGCAACATTAATAATTTCACCTGCAGTTTTTTCATCACAATTAAGTAGTTTGTCATCTAGATTCAAATCGTTTTTTGAGACCACATTAATATTGAAGAGAGATTTTTTAGCCTCTCCAAGGTAGTGAGTTCTGGCTACTATTTCTTGACCGGGGTAACATCCTTTTGTAAATGAAACTCCGCCTAATAAATCTAATGATAACATTTGAGGAGTATAAGCTTCTATACTTTTTGAAGTTAGAAATGGTAGGAGATTTTTTATATCTAAATAATCCCATGACTTGTAGCCAAAAATATTTATTTCGCTAAAATCAAAAATTTTTTTAATATTCTCAATATCAGCTGCGATAATTAATTGGTTTTCTAAAAGTTTAAAGCCAATTAGATCGTCTTTAAAAACTAACTTATTTTTTTTTAATAAATAATCTGGTAATTTACTTTTATCTATATTGTTCAAACCTATTAATATTTTTTTAGATATATTGAATTCCACCTTAGACATCATCTTATACATATTTAATTTCTTTAATAATGCGTCCGCAGTATCTAAAGTAGTGTATAAGTAGTAATCTTTATCTGATTGAAATATATAAAAAACTGATATAAGTCTTCCCTTTGGACTACAATAACCTGATAAAATAATCTCATCTTTTTCCAGATTTTTTATATCATTTGTGAATTGTGTGTTGAGAAAACTTTCTGCGTCTAAACCACTACATTTTATTAATATTTTATTGGATAAAAGGGCTGCAGAGTATTCATTAGTGATTTTATTTACCTCATAATCGTAATTATAATTATATTTGAGCCCATAATCGTCCATAATATGATTATTAGTAAGGAATTTTTTAAAAAAATCGTTTATCATATGCAGCTTTAGTAAAATTTATATGTTTATAATATTAGGAGAAAAAATTGTCATCATCTAAATTTCCGATTTCGCCTCATCTTCAAGTTTATAGATTACCTCTTGTTGCTCTGGTGTCAATATCACATAGGGTATGTGGCGTAATAAATGGTGCAGGTTATGCATTATTTATAATATTCTTAATATCGATTGCATCAGGTTATGAAACCTATAATATTACTTATATTATATTAACTAGTGCCATTGGCAAAATCCTAATGAGTTTATGGATATTTTCATTATATTTGCATATGTCTAATGGCGTAAGACACCTTTTTTGGGATTTTGGTTACGGTTTCAGCGGTAACTCTCCTTTAGTTTCATCGGTGATTGTGCTTACATCTGCTGTTTTGTTAAGTGTTTTTACAATTTTGCTATATTTATTATAAGAATAAGTTTTAGAGGAGAAAGTATTAGTGTTACACGGAAAAAAACATTGGTTATATCATAGATTTTCTGCCATTCTTCTTTTGCCTTTAATTTTTTGGCTCATATACTCTTTGTGTCTAGTGCCTGATATTACTCATGAAAACATGATTCTGTGGTTAAGCAATACAACTAATTATGCTTTATTATTTATTCTTATAGTTATTTCCGTAAATCATTTCCAACTTGGCTTGCAAGTAATACTAGAAGATTATATTTCAAACATAGATTCAAGAAATTTTTACATTAAATTATTAAATATATTTTATTATGTATTAGCTATTCTTGGTCTAATTTCTATCTCAATTATATATTTTGGAGCAATAATTTAAATGAACAAAGATTACGACATGATAACACATGAATATGACGTGATAGTTGTAGGAGCAGGAGGTGCTGGGTTAAGAGCAACTTTAGGTATGGCTACAGAAGGACTTAAAACAGCTTGCATTACAAAAGTTTTTCCAACAAGAAGTCATACAGTGGCAGCTCAAGGAGGCATGAGTGCTGCTCTTGGAAATATGGGTGAAGACGATTGGCGTTGGCATATGTACGACACAATTAAAGGATCTGATTGGTTAGGCGACCAAGATGCAATAGAGTACATGTGCAAAGAAGCAATCCCATCTGTTATTGAGTTAGAGCATTATGGTGTACCTTTTTCAAGAACTGAGAGTGGTAAAATATACCAAAGACCTTTTGGAGGCATGACAACTCATTATGGTGAGGGAACAGCACAAAGGACATGTGCTGCAGCTGACAGGACAGGACACTCAATTCTTCATACGCTCTATCAACAATCATTAAAATATAAGGCCGAATTTTTCATTGAATACTTCGCAATTGATCTAGTAATGGATAATGGAAAATGCACAGGAGTTATAGCTATAGACCTGGCTTCAGGGCAGCTGCACTTATTTAAAGGCCATGTAACTCTTCTTGCAACAGGCGGATACGGTAGAGCATATTTTTCTGCAACATCGGCACACACCTGCACAGGTGATGGAAGTGGAATGGCTCAAAGAGCTGGAATACCTTTGCAAGATATGGAGTTCACTCAATTTCACCCCACAGGGATATACGGCGCAGGTTGTTTAATAACTGAAGGCTCTCGTGGTGAGGGCGGCTATTTAACAAACTCAGACGGAGAGAGATTTATGGAGCGCTACGCTCCTAATGCAAAAGACTTGGCATCTCGAGATGTTGTAAGCAGATCTATGACAATAGAAATTAATGAAGGCAGAGGTGTTGGTAAAGAAAAAGATCATATCGAGCTTCATCTAGAACATTTAGGAAAAGATGTAATTAATGAGAAGTTGCCAGGTATAGCAGAATCTGCACGAATCTTTGCGGGAGTAGATGTGACGAAAGCACCAATCCCAGTGATACCAACCGTACATTATAATATGGGCGGAATTCCAACTAATTATTTAGGCGAAGTTGTAATCCCAGATAATAACGGAAACGATGAAGTTGTTCCTGGTTTGATGGCAATTGGGGAAACAGCTTGTGTATCCGTTCATGGGGCCAATAGATTGGGGTCAAATTCTTTACTGGATCTTATAGTATTTGGAAGAGCAGCAGCAAAACAAGCAGCTAAACTTGTGAGTCCTGGATCAAAACACGCGGAAGCAAAAAAACCGGCTACTGATAAAATTATTAGCAGACTTGATAAAACCAGATACTCTTCAGGCAAAAATTTACCATCTAAGCTTAGATCTGAACTTCAAAAAGAAATGCAAAAAAGTGTAGCTGTTTTTAGAACAGAAAAAACATTAGATGAAGGGAGAAAAAAAATTCATTCTTTGTATAAAGACTTTTCTGATATTAACTTAAGCGATAATTCCTTAAAATGGAACACAGAATTACTTGAAACATTAGAATTAGAAAATCTTCTCACACAATCTATTGTATCAGTGGAATCAGCTTATAATAGAAAAGAGTCAAGAGGAGCCCACGCAAGAGATGATTTTCCAGATAGAAATGATAACGACTGGATGAAACATACAATTGCATCAATAAATGATGATGGTATAGTCAATATTAACTATAGAAAAGTTATATTAACAACATTAACAGATGAAGTTGAATCTGTTCCACCGAAAAAGAGGGTATATTAATCGTGGCTGAATTTACACTACCTTTAAACTCAATAGTAAGAAAAGGGAAATATTTTAAATGCGATACTGCTGATAAAAAAGATATTAGAATTTTTAAAATATATAGATACAACCCTGACGACAAACAGAATCCTACTGTAGATACTTACGAAATTGATACAAAAAATTGTGGGCCAATGATCTTGGACGCTTTATTAAAAATTAAAAATGAAATCGACACAACAATCACATTTAGAAGATCTTGCAGAGAGGGTATCTGCGGCTCATGCTCAATGAATATTGATGGAAGAAATACTTTAGCTTGCACAAAAAGCATAGACGAAATTAAAGGTGATATAAAAATATATCCATTGCCTCATATGCCTGTTATTAAAGATTTGGTAACAGATCTTACAAATTTTTATAAACAATATGAATCTGTGCAACCTTGGCTACAAGCTGAAGAACCGGAAGATTTATCAAAAGAAAGATTACAATCCAAAGAAGAACTTGCTGAATTAGATGGATCTGATGAATGCATATTGTGTGCTTGTTGTTCTACAAGTTGCCCAAGCTATTGGTGGAATAGTGATAAATATTTAGGACCAGCAACATTAATGCAAGCGTATAGATGGATTGCCGACTCAAGAGATGATCATCAAAAAGAAAGATTAGAAAAACTTCAAGATACGTTTAAACTATATAAGTGTCATACAATAATGAATTGCACAAATGCTTGCCCAAAAGGGTTGAATCCTGCTAAACAAATAGCAAAAATTAAATCTTTAATGGTTTCTAATAAAATTTAATGGATGATAAAGAAATTATTTGGAAGTGCAGAAGAGGCACAAAAGAGTTAGATATGCTTATGACAGGCTTTTATAATAAATATTATAAATCAGCCTCAAAATCCCAAAAAGATGCTTTTATAAAATTATTATCACTTGAAGATCCAGTTTTATACGATTTAATATTAAATAAAATATCATCAAAAGACATTGCAGTTAATGAAATTGCTGATATGATATGTAATATGAATTTAAGGGATGATTAATCTTTTTATTCATAAATATAAATTAGATAAATAATAATAAATTATATAGCTAATTTTTTTTTGATTAATACAATATAGAAGAAAAAAATATGTCAGATAGAGAAACAGGTACAGTTAAATGGTTTAATGACTCAAAAGGTTATGGCTTTATTCAAAGAGAAAGCGGTAAAGACGTTTTTGTGCATTTTGGGGCAATTAAAATAGAAGGTGATGGTTACAGAACTCTTAAAGAAGGGCAGGCTGTAGAATTCACTGTTACAGAAAGCGAAAAAGGTTTAACTGCTACAGACGTAGAAGCTAAATAGTTTATATCAGCTTTAATTACCAAATAAATTTATCTTGCTGCAAATTAAACAAATATTTGCAGTAAAATAATTTCAAGTATTAAAAGAAATTTTATATTTATAAAATTTTAACCATCTAGATAATCTCATTTTTATTCTGATAGGTTACCTATGTTTTTATTATTAGACACTAATTTAATTGGTGTGTATTATTGTGAAATGATAAATTTAAGTAAAATTAATTCTGTAAGCAAAAATAATTTTCTTTCTTTGATGAGATCATATGAAAAAAATTATAAAACTATATTTGAATTAATTGATTTAAATCTTATTTGCCCTAATAATATTTCTAAAAAATTTGAATCAAAATCTAAATATTCAAATAAAAAATTATTATTAACAATTGAATCTGTTTCAAATCATACCGCTTTAATAAGATTTTCCTATAATTTGTTTTCAAATAATACTTATATAAATTTTGTTGATATTAAAATATACTTTGATTCAAAACAGATAGAAGTTCTTAATACAAATAGTTTTTCGCAAAATAACTTTAATAAAAAAATACAAAATTTTCATAACTTAAGGCTTAGCAAATGGTATAAAAGCTATTTTTTATCAATCTGGCTCGATAATTGTGTAAAAAATGGTTATTCATTTGATGTTAATACTACAGTATAATCTTCCCATTCAAAAAATTATTTTAAAATTAATATGTCAAATGAATTTATAATTAAAGGCGCAAATGTAGCTAGACTTCAAAGTGACTTCGGTAGTACAGGCTTCAAAATGTTTAAGGGCTCCATATTAAATAATGTAGAAATCGCGTATGAAACCTGGGGAAGTTTATCTAATAATAATGACAATGCGGTATTAATTTTTACAGGTCTTTCTACATCTTCCCATGCCGCCTCATCTGTAAGCAATAAAAATGATGGTTGGTGGGAATACATGATTGGACCAAATAAGCCAATTGACACAAACAAATATTTTGTTGTTTGCGTAAATTCTTTAGGAAGTTGTTTTGGCTCCACATCACCTGCAGCTATAAATAAAAAAACTGAAAAAATTTATGGACTTGATTTTCCTGAGCTATCTATTGAGGATATAGCAAAGGCTGGTCATTCTGTTTTACAGTCATTAGGAGTTGATCATGCTCATACTGTTATAGGACCATCTATGGGTGGAATGACTTCACTTGCTTACGCATTATTATTTCCAGATAGTTTGTCAAATTTAATTGTTATATCTGCTGCTGCAAGAGCTCTGCCATTTACAATTTCTATTAGATCTTTGCAGAGAGAGCTGATAAGAAGTGATCCATTATGGAATAAGGGTGTGTACACAAAAGAGTCTGCTCCACTGAATGGGATGAAGTTAGCAAGAAAATTAGGCTTGATGTCTTATCGTGCTGCAAATGAATGGAGAGAAAGATTTAACAGAGCAAGATTGCCAAAAAGTGAACAAAAGGATATGTTTGACATAGAATTTGAAGTAGAAAACTACCTTGATCATAATTCTGAAAAATTTGTATCTATGTTTGATCCGAATTGTTATTTATATTTATCAAGAGCCATGGATTTATTTGATGTTGCTGAACACGGTGGAACAGTTAATGCTGGATTAGCAAAAATTCACACCAAAAATAATTTAATAGTTGGTGTTGAGTCAGATATTTTGTTTCCTATCGACCAACAACAAGAACTAGCGAATGGATTTAGCAAGGCTAGGAAAAAATTTAAATTTGAAAAGTTAAATTCTATTCAAGGTCATGACTCATTTTTAGTAGACGAAAAGAATTTCTCTAAAGTAATATATGATTTTTTTAACGAGTAACTAGCGTTCACTTATATCGGTATACTTAGTCTTCTTATTTCCAGTGTATAGCTGTCTAGGTCTTCCAATTCTAAAGTTTTTATCCTCAATCATTTCATTCCAATGAGCTACCCATCCAACTGTTCGTGCTAACGCAAATATAACTGTATACATACTTTGTGGGATACCTATAGCTTTAAGAACTATGCCGGAGTAAAAATCAACATTTGGATAAAGTTTTCTTGAGACAAAATACTCATCTTCAAGAGCATATTTCTCTAACTTCATAGCTATATCGAATAACGGTTTATTTGGATTATCTTTACTCAATTTAGCAAGATATTCGTGAGCAATTTTTTGAATTATCTTAGCTCTTGGATCATAGTTTTTATATATACGATGTCCAAAACCCATTAATCTAAATGGATTATTTTTATCTTTCGCTTGTTCAATATAAAATTCCACATCTTTATCTGAATTTTTTATTTCCTCTAACATATTTATAACAGCTTCATTTGCTCCACCATGTGTTGGACCCCATAAAGTTGATATGCCAGCTGCAATAGCAGCATAAGGACTAGTTTCTGAACTACCTGATAATCTAACTGTAGAAGTTGAGGCATTTTGTTCATGGTCTGCGTGAAGAAGAAATATAACATCCATCGCTCTTGATGATAGTTCTTTTTGATCATCGCTAAGATCTGGGAAAGCCATGTTTATAAAATTTTCTGCTATAGAAAGATTTTCACTAGTATTTTGAAAATCTCTTTGCATGATAGAGTTTAAGATCCACGCAGATATTACTGGAACACTGGCTATTAACTTGATTGTAGATCTATATCTATAATCTTTATTTTGAATGTCAATTTCATTATGATATTTTGCGGATAATAGACTTAAGCAGGCTGACATTATAGCCATAGGATGGCTTCCTTTACCAAAAATGTTTATTATATCCTTGATTTGCTCATCAACATTGTAATTGCTTGAAATACTCTTAAAAAAATCATTTAAATCGCTTTTATTAGGTAATTTATCGTTTAATAGTAAGTATGCAGTTTCAGTGAAGTTGCTTTTTTCTGCTAATTCTTCAATTGGGTAACCTCGATACCATAATTTACCTTCATTGCCATCTATATATGTAATTTTACTTTCACAGCTTGATGTGGCTATAAACCCAGGGTCATGAGATAGGTACCCTAAATTTTTTTCTAAAGCCCTTATGTCAACAACATTTGGACCTAAGATTGAGTCAAGAACAGGTAGCTCAATTTCATTGTCTGTTTGACCATCTTTGATTGTTATTTTTTTATTAGTCATATTTGTAAGAATACTATTTTCTTAAATAATATTATTTTCGTTACCAAAGTATTTATCAAGAAAGGCCATAATAACACAAATATGGCAATATTTTAAGTGACACTTTTCTTTGAAATTTTTAGATATTTTAATAGAAAAGCGGCTATATCATGGGGCTTGTTTATGTCTAAGACTGGTAAATTACTATTAACATTTGAAGTATCATCAGTTGCTATAGCTACAATACTATTGTCAGAAATGCTTAATAACTCTCTATCTTTGCTGATTTTTTTTCTGTAAAGCTCTATTTTAGGGAACTTTTCTGCTTTGAAGCCTTCAACAAGAATAACGTCACTTTCCGTGGAGAATTCTAATTTTTTAATTAAATCTCTTAAGCTCAGTTCATTACTACCGTTGTTATCATGCATTAGCGCCCATCTGTTTGCTGAAGAGATTAACATATTATCTGCACCTGATTTTCTAATTTCATAACTATCTTTTCCTGGCTTATCTACATCAAAATCGTGGTGCGCATGTTTTATAACTGATATTTTATAATCTAATTTTTTTAAAATGCTTACAACTTCTTTAATAAGTGTTGTTTTCCCTGTGCCACTGTAGGCAGCAAACCCGATTAGTTTATTATTTTGAATTATATTCATCTAACTGCTCAATAGTATTTATATTATCGAAATAAGAAGTATCTTCATTAAAATAAACATACTTGAAGTTATTTTTTTTATAAAAAATATCTATTTTTCTATTACCGCTCATCAGATAATCATGTAGCGGGTCTATCATCGACTTTGATATTAACATAAAAACAGGTTGCGATCTTAAGCTATTGTGAGCCACATGAATATCTTTAGTTTCTTCAAAATTATCTATAAATTTTTTTACGACATTCCAATCAAAATTAGGGCAATCACAAGGAATTGTAAAAAGATAATTTGTGCGAATATTTTTTAACATACTATAAATACCAGCTAATGGCCCTTGAAAATCACTTAAACTATCTTGTATTACTTGAGAAGTAAATGACTCATACTTGCTAATATTCCTGTTAGCATTTATTACAATATTATTCGAATTATTTTCTATTTTATTAATGATTTTTTTTATAATAGGGATGCCATTTACAAGCATTAACCCTTTATCCTGGCTATTCATCCTAGTGGCTCTTCCACCTGCTAAAATACCTATGGTTATGTCATCATTTGTTAACATAAATCACCCCTGTAGAATTGCAAAATATTATCTTATAATAGATATGTTAAATAAAATTATGGAGTTAAGTAATAATGAATGATAACAATAAAAATCTCACAATGGAAATTCAGGCTGAAGTTTTTCAAATGTTAATTAAGCATTTACAACAGAAGACGGATGTTCAGAATATTGATCTTATGAACCTAGCTGATTTTTGCAGGAATTGTTTATCTAAATGGTATGTTTCATCAGCAAATAAAAAAGGTGTTGAGATATCATATGATGAAGCAAGGGAAATTGTTTACGGTATGCCATATGATGAATGGAAGAGTATGTATCAAAAAGAAGCTACAAAAGAGCAGCTAGAAAAATTTAACGCAAAGAAATAAAAAAATGGAATTTAGCTATCTAAATGATAAGGAGTTACTCTATTATTCGAGACACATACTATTGCCAAACATTGGAATAGAGGGCCAACAAAAATTAAATACCTCTGAAGTTACAATTTTTGGATTGGGTGGGCTAGGGAATTTGCTATCAACATATATTGCATCATCTGGAGTAAAAAAAATAAATCTGGTAGATTTTGATGTGGTAGAAGAAACTAATTTACAAAGACAAATAAATTTTACTTCAAATGATATTGGTCTTTTTAAAGTGGATATAATAAATAATTATCTCAAAAATAAATTTCCAGATATCATAATTGAAAGATTCTCTGAAAAAATAATTTCTTGCGACCAGGCTGAAGACATTATTGATGCATCAGATATAGTTTTAGATGGCACAGATAATTTCGAAGTAAGAAAAATCATCAATAAAGCGGCCTTAAATAAAAATAAAAAACTTATTATAGGTGCTGTTGAGGGATATTCAGGCCAACTAATGACTGTTTTATCAAAAAATAGTACTTGTTATGAGTGCACATATGAAAATTTAGTCGATAATAATTCATGTTCTGATACTGGGGTACTAGCTCCACTTGTTGGCATGATTAGCTCTATGATGGCAATAGAATGCATAAATATTCTTACAGGGAACAAATCGTCTTACGAAAATAAATTATTAATTATTGATGGTTTGTCTATGTCGATTAATAAAATTACTACAAAAAAAAATAAAAATTGTAAAACTTGCGTATAAATCTATGAAAAATGAAAATTGGCCAAAAACTAAAATTAAAAAACCAGAACCGAAGGATAAAAATTCAAATGACTGGATAATTTGGGCAGCTTGGGCAGACAGAATTACTTTTGAAGAAATATTTGAAAAAACGAAAAAAACTGAATCTGAGGTTATCAAGATAATGAGAAGGAATCTTAAGCCATCTTCTTTCAGATTGTGGAGAAAAAGAGTTCATGAAAAAAGTATTAAGCATAGAAAAAAATTTTCAGAGCAAAGAAAAGATTTGAAAAACATTAAATACTTTTAGCTTAGCAATGTATCTCTCGCAGCATTAATTTTTGCAGCCATATCTTTTGTACCACCTTTATCAGGATGATGTTTTTGCATCTCTTTTTTGTGCGCAGAAATAATTTCTTCTTCCGAAGAGTTTTCATTGATACCTAATATTTCTGCTGCCTCAGATTTAGACATCCCGCCAGTTTTCTTTGTTTTTTTACTAGCATTACTGTACCCAGCAGCAAATCTTTGCAATATTGGCAAGTATCTTATTATCAAAAATAGTTTTTTTAATATTGGTATAAATGCAACTACGATAGCCGACAACCAATGAGCTCTTCCAGTCGCAACTAAAAATAAAACTACCCCAGCAATAACAAAAAAAAATAATTTCGATTTACTTTTTATTCTTTTTGAGAGATAAATAATTGATATTAAAGCTAAAATTATTAGTATTACATACATCATAAAATTACTGTCTTTTTTTAAAGTATTTGATATTATTTTTATATAAAGATTACTATATATTATAAAAAAAATAAATTGAGAGGGGAATATGAAAGTTAAAATAAACGCTTGTGGTCAGGATTTAGAAATAAATCTAGAAGAATATGGTAAAGGTAATAAAGGAATGCCTATACTTTTTGTTCATGGGATACCAACAAATGCAAGGCTCTGGAGACATGTCCAAAAAAATTTAGAAGGTAATTTTCATTCATACGCAATGGATATGGTTGGTTACGGTCAATCTTCTATGCCATTAGATGATTTTGAACACACATTTAATAACCAAGCTGAAGCTATAAAGGGCGTTATAGAGGAATTAGGAATAAAAGGTAACGTAGTTTTAGTTGGACATGATCATGGGGGAGGTGTTTGCCAAGTTTTTGCCTCAAAATATTGTGATTACATAAGTCGATTAGTGCTGCTAAACCCAGTTGCCTATGATTATTGGCCTGTGCTAGAAGTTGAAGCTTTTAATGGTTTGGTTGGGGCAAGTGACGAGGTATTAGCTGGAGCAATGCCTGGTGCTGTTGCTCAATTCGCAGGCTTAATGAGAACCGGTAGTCATGACAAGATAGCTTTTACAGATAAAAATGTTAAAGAAAATTACCTATGTCATTGGGGAAGAGATGGTTTAACAGGATTTAAATCTTTAGTTAAAATTTGTTCTCAACCTACTAATGAAGAAACTCTCGCTGTTGACCATAAAAAAATAACATGTCCAACTGCTGTATTTTGGGCTTTGCATGATGCTTGGATGCCTAAAGAATCTGGGGAAAGATTAAAACAAGATATTGCGGGTCCTGTTAGACTTCAATTTATTGAAAGAGCAGGGCATTGGTCTCAAGAAGATAGACCTGACGAGGTAGCAGCCATGATAGAAGATTTTATAACTGAATGGGAAGGTGTAAAAATATAAAATCTAAATATTTATATGGTGCAGAACTAAATATCTGCACCTATATAATTTTTTTATAAAAGATCAAGTACCGAATCTCTTTCTTGAATTAATTCTTGTTCCGTAATTTTAATATAATCATTTAACACGTCAGACATATTTACATCTGCTATTCTTTCATAAGAACCATTTGAGCAGAGTGAAGGAAATGAAAACATTAAATTTTCAGAAATACCATATGAATTACCATTGGATATCTGACCTATGCTTAACCAATCATTACTACCTTGCGCCCAGTCTCTCATATGAGTTATAGCAGCATTTGCAGCGGAGGCTGCAGAAGATAAACCTCTAGCTTCAATAATTTCGGCGCCTCTATTTTGGATTCTTGGTATAAAATCATTTGTATACCAAGGGTCGTTGATAATTTCTTTGATGTTTTTTCCAGAAACTTCAGTATAAGAAAGATCTGGGACTTGAGTATTTGAATGGTTTCCCCAAACTATAACTTTTTTTACTTCATTTATATTTGTTTCGTATTTGTTTGCAATTTGGGCTATAGATCGGTCATGATCAAGTCGCATCATGGATGTAAACTGCTTAGGATCAATGCTTGGAGCATTGTGCATAGCAATTAGTGCATTTGTATTTGCTGGATTTCCTACAACTAAGATTTTTACATTTTTATTAGCAACATTGTTAATTGCTTGGCCTTGAGGTTTGAATATTTTACCATTATCTTTTAATAAATCTTTTCTTTCCATGCCTTTCATTCTTGGTTTTGCGCCAATTAATAATGCATAATCACACTCTTCAAATCCTTGATTAAGATCATAAGTTGTTGTTATAGAATTAAGTAATGGAAAAGCACAATCTTCTAGTTCATACATAACACCTTTTAGGGCATTCATGGCAGGTTCTATGTCAATTAATTTTAAATTGACCGGTTGATCATTGCCAAGCATTTGGCCAGAAGCAACTCTAAAAATTGCTGAATAAGCAATATTTCCTGCTGCTCCTGTAATTACAACGTTAACTGGTTTTTTCATTTTATAATCTCATTTTATTGTCTATGTTCTTTTTTCATATATTCATTTGATTGCATTTCATTTAATCTACTTTTTGTTCTTTCAAACTCGGCATTTATTCTTTTTATATCACACAAATTATCTATAGAAGCTTCTGCAGAAATTATAACTTTAACATTTCTATCATAAAATTCATCAATCATGTTGATAAATCTTCTTGCTTCATCAATAGAATTATTATCCATTTTTGGGACATCAGATATAAAAACATTTTGATATATTTTTGAAACTTCAATATAGTCATTTTGTGATCTTCTGTCACCGCATATAACATTAAACGCAAACCAAACTGTGTTAGAAGACAAAAATCTCACGTCTACATCTCTGTTATTAACAGGTATTGTAGCGCCTTCAAATACAGGTTTTCTAGTAAACCAGTTAAACCAATCTGGAGCTATTGATGAAAAATATTGCTGCATATTTAAATCAGTTTGCTCATTATTTGGATAGTGATAAGTTCTAACATTGCCAAATTTTAAAAGTCTATAATCTTTATCGCTTTCAAGATGTATAATTTTTGAATTTTCTTCAATTAATTTTATAGCATAATGAAACTTCTCTCTCTGAAGACCTTTCGAGTAAAGATTTTTTGGCTCTGTATTAGATGTGAAAACAATAATTACTTTATTTGCAAATAAACCTTTTAACAACTCTCCTAATATCATTGCATCAGCTATATCGTTAACGATAAATTCGTCAAAACATAAAACACTGATTTCTTGTGATATATCTTTTGCAATATGATCTATAGGGTTTGTAATATCTTTTTTTGAATTTAGTTGATCATGAATATCATTCATAAACCTATGAAAATGTATTCTGCGCTTTTTTTTAATTGGAAGCTCTTTATAAAACATATCCATCAAAAAAGTTTTTCCTCTACCAACTCCACCATATAGATAGATGCCTTTATTGTTTGAATTTGCTCTTTTACTAAATAGAGAAGAACCAATATTGCCAAGAATGGATTCACCAGGATTTCTAATTCCTAATATTCGGTTATACAGCTCTTGAAAAGAACTGATTATTTTTTCTTGCTCAGGATCAATAAAAAAATCATTTCTTGAACTCAGGGCTTTATATTCATCTATTAACATAATATGATTGCAGTCTATATTCGAAACGAATTAAAATACAG
>CAJXAV010000018.1 GCA_913050095.1 uncultured Gammaproteobacteria bacterium | reverse complement strand
CAGAAACTAAAATAACTTTAAAGTGGCTTTCGGTATTTGGCCCACTATGCATATGGCTTTCATTTGTTACCTCTAGGTGACTTAGTTGAAAATTATCACTTAAGGTATGTTCTATTTTCTTTTCTACACTCATTTATCTATTCCAAAGAATTTTAAGTAATTCTGATAAGTTATTTCACATATATAATCATAAGACTGATTTCTATACTTTGCCACATCTTTTGCAACCTCGACTAAATATTCGGGTTTATTAAGATGCTTCATGGCTGATGTAATTTCAGGTTTTTTATTTGAAATATATGGCGAAAGATAAGGCGAATCTGTTTCTATAAATAATTTATCATCCGGAATAATGTTTATAAAATCTCTTAAATGCTTACCTCTTCTATCATCGCAAATCCAGCCAGTTAATCCAATGTGAACTCCTAAATCTAGATAATCAATAAGTGCATTTTTTGTTCCAGTAAAACAATGTACGACCATGTTTTTACAGTCGTCAATGTTATCTTTAAGAATGCCGACCATTTGATGAAAAGCATCTCGCTCATGAATGAACAACGGTAAATTTGTTTGTTTAGCCAAGTTTATATGCTCTAAAAAAACACTATGTTGTATTTCTGGAGTTGAAAAGTTTCTATTAAAATCTAGACCACACTCCCCAACTGCTTTAACATGGCCTTTTTTTAATATTGAAAGCAAACATTCATAACTATTTATATTCCAATCCTTGGCATTGTGCGGATGATAACCTGCAGTTGAAATAAAGTTAAATTCTTCAGCTAAAGCTGATACTTTTTTACTTGATTCCAAATCATTACCAACCAATACCATTTTCGAAATATTATTCTTATTTGCAGCATCGATAATTTTTTTTTCTTTGCCTAAAAAAACATCGTCAGTCAGATTGACGCATATATCAACTAATTTATTGCTCATTTATCTACACGCTTCACATTTTGTTCTATCAAAGGCATTTATTACTTGCTGGCATTTAGGACATAATTTTTTATAAGTAGGATTTAGATTCTTGTCTAGTGTGATTCGATCATCAAATACAAAACATTCTCCATCCCAATACTTGCCATCTGTTTCATTTAGATAATTAATAATTCCGCCTTTCAGTTGTTTAAAAGATTTTATACCCTCTTCATTTAAATACCCAAGAGCCTTTTCACATCTTATACCGCCGGTACAAAACATTACTACCTCGCCATCAATTTCTTTCAATTCATTTACCTTATCTGCAAATTCATCAAATTTTAAGATATTTAAGTTTTTAGCATTCTTGAATGAGCCAATATTAATTTCATAATTATTTCTAGTATCTAATAAGTAAACTTTTTCTCCATCATCTAGTTTTTTCTCAAGTTCTTTAGGCTCTATATAATTTTTCTTGATATTAAATATATTATTAATTTCTTTTTTAATACTTATAATTTCAGGCTTAACTTTTACTTTAAGTTTTCTAAAAGGTGGTTTTTCAGAATATGTATGTTTAAAAAGTATATTCTTAAAAAGATCATGCTTATGAAAAAGATCTTCTATGGGTTTAACAATATTTTTATTACCGGCTAGATTAACGTTAATACCCTCAGCTGAAACATAAATTGTTCCAAAAACATTTTTATCTATAAAAAAACTTTGAATTTCTAAAGCAACATTCTCGGGTGATTCTATCTTTGTGAATTCATAACCAGTGGAGTTCAGGCATTCTTTCCTTTCAAGAGACATATTAGAAACCTTCGGTTGAAGTGAATAACCCCACTCTTAAATCTTTAGCAGTATATATTTCCCGTCCATCCACAGAAAGAACTCCATCGCCAATTCCCATAATAAGTTTTCTAGTAATTAATCTTTTAATATGAATTTTGTATGTAACTTTTTTTGCTGTGGGAAGAATTTGACCTGTAAATTTAACTTCACCAACACCCAAAGCTCTTCCTTTGCCAGGATATTGTGACCAGCCTAAATAAAAACCAACCAGCTGCCACATTGCATCAAGCCCCAAGCATCCAGGCATAACTGGATCCCCAATAAAATGACAATCAAAAAACCATAAATCAGGTTTAATATTTAATGAGGCATCAATAAAACCCTTATCATACAAACCACCTGATGAGCTTATTTCAATAATTTCATCAAACATTAACATTCCTGTATTTGGTAATTGCGCGTTACCTTCGCCAAACATGTTTCCTTTTGCACATTCTATAAGTTCTTCATGCTTGTATGCATTTTTCTGTTTTATCATGAATTTTATTCCGGTTGTGCGTGAAGTATTACAGGTTTAAATTCGGACAAAACTTTTAATCGATCTAATGCCAATCTAAGTTCTCCAATATTATTTATAGCTGTAAAACCAGTCTCCTTTATTACATCCTGATAAGAGGATGTTGTTTCTCCAAATATTAAAATCTCATCATCTTTAATTAAACTTCTAATTTTTCTTAATTCGTTCGGCAAAAATTGTTGGTTTCCATTAGGGTCAATCACGACCATTAATAAATTACATCTACCTTGTTCATAACTAAAAAGTATTTCATCTGCTGAAATAGAGGTGCCAATATATACCGGCATCCAATCAGAATCTTCGCAAACAAGGCTCAATCTTAACATACTTAAATTATCATTATGTGAAATCGGCGATATAATTAATATTTTGCTGTTAAGAGATTTATTTGATTTGGTTGAATTCATTAACAAAAAAGACTGCATAAGCTCCACAACAAATTTTTCTTGCGACTGCCTAAATGTTCCTAACCTGCATTCATCTCTGACATGCTGAACTAATGGAGCGAATAAATCTTCTAATAAAAACACAGGCCCAAGTTCTTGGTATGCAACTTCAAATAAATTAATTAATTTATTAGCATCTAATTCCCCAATTGCCTCAATACACCCATCAAAGCTCTCCATTACTGACCCTGTGCTTGGTCTGTTAGCTAAAGAAGATTTTATAACAGTAGCTGATTCATCAGATTCAACTAGATCCTCTAAAGTTTTAATATTCAATTTTGCTATGTCGCCAATTCTTCTTCCGCCACTTATTATTCTTTGTAGTAACATCAGTTTTTTTACATCATTATCGGAATATAGTCTTCTACCATTTGAGCTTCTTGAAGGCTTGACTGCTTTGTATCTTCTCTCCCACGCTCTTATTACATCAGCACTTAAGCCTGTTCGTCTAGAAACTATTTGTATTGGATGTTTTGTTTCACTCATTTTATAATTATTAAATAAAAGTTAAGTATGTATATATAAGTATGTACAGAACATATACGTTTACAAGATCTTATTCGTCATACTTTTGTCAAACATATTGTCTATTATTTGTTATAGATTATACATAGTAAATACGTTATTGTAAAGCTATTGTCCATAACAAGTAGTTATCAAAAGTGTAGAAAAGTATTTTCTTTCTTAACAAGTTTGTTATACTGATCTTGTATTTTCATTCATTCTGTAAGGAGGACGTAATGAAAAAATTTTTAATAAACGCTAGATACTATCTAGCACCACTATTGATCTTCGCATCGCTTTTCGGTGTAATCGCTGGTGGACCATGGGTATGGACAGGTGTGTTCTTATTAGGTGTTGGTATTATTGTTGACACTATTACTCCTGCTCAAACTATGGGAGCTGGATTTGACGACAATGGTGACACAAACGGAAACCCAACATTATTAAATATAACAATGTATGCGATGTTGGCGGTATTTGTAATGATTCAAATAGCTATTTGCTGGAGAATTTTCCAATATGTAAATGGTATCGAATATACTGGTGCAACAGCTTCATTCTTAGGAATGACTT
The DNA here is from genome assembly GCA_913050095.1 of uncultured Gammaproteobacteria bacterium. Lineage (GTDB taxonomy): Bacteria > Pseudomonadota > Gammaproteobacteria > Poriferisulfidales. The sequence goes on along the minus strand of CAJXAV010000018.1, from coordinate 22,538 downwards.
ATTACACAGGTATAACAGGAGCACAATTAGTTGGTGCTGTTGTTTCTTCAGGTATCTTTGCTGGAATCGGAATTATCTACGGTCATGAGCTAGCTCATACAAAAGGATTTAGTTTCTTAATCGCAAGATGGATGATGGGTTTAAGCGGATCAGCACATTTCTGCTACGCTCACGTATACAATCATCACTTAGAGTTAGGTTGTGAAAACGATCCTGCTACAGCTCCAAGAGGAAGAAGCTTATACGCACATTTACCTAAATCACACTTTGGACAAAGTAAGTTCCTATACACAATGGAAAAACAACGTCTAAAAAGATTAGGAGTACCTTTCCTATCATGGCAAAACAGATGGATTAGAGGTTATGCAATGTCATTACCAACAATCGCATTATTCTGGTATGCAGGTGCGTGGACAGGTCTAGCATGTATGGCACTAATTTGGTTAATCTCTAACTTCGAGTTAGAAGCTTTAAACTACTTAGAGCACTATGGTTTGATCAGAGAAACTGGTTCGCCAATCGATTACAGACACAGCTGGGATAACTCAACACTATTCACAAGCTGGTTCTTCATCGAAATTGGAAGACAAGCTGATCATCATGATAGAGGTGAAACACACTTCTGGGAATTAGATGAAGTAGGAGCACCGAACTGCGGTAATGGATATTTCACATTATTCGCATTAGCTTTAGTACCACCTTTATTCCACAAATATATGAATAAGCAATTAGCTAAGTGGGATGAAGAGGAAGCTTCAGAAGGCGAACTAAAAATCGCTAGCGATATGAACAAAATCGCTGGTTACACTGGTTAATCTTCGAAAAGTTAGACTTTGTAATACTAAAAACGCCCCCTAAAAAGGGCGTTTTTTTTATTCAATCAGTTATAATAATGTAAAAAAATAGAACAAGGACAATCGCAATGCTTAAACAATCTAGTGGTAAAAAACCTTTTATATATGCGCTTCTTTTCATATTAGCGGCTTTCTCAGTTTTCTATGTGTATAACAAACAACCATATACAAAAGGAATATTTTGGCAAGTAAGCAAAGATGGTGAAGTGCTAGGGCATATATATGGAACTATCCATATGAACGATGAAAAAGTTACTAAACTAGATAAAAAGGTTATGGATATTTTTGATAATTCAGTAGGTTATTCAATTGAAGCTTTTCCTAGTAGTCACTTGTGGAATCCATACCACGGATTTGAAAATATAAAAAGTAAAATGATGTTTCAAGATAAGACATTAGCCGATGTAGCAGGAGAAAAAACTGCAAATGATGTTTTTCAAATACTTACTAAAAATGGGGTTAATGAAAAATATGCTACAAAAATCAAGCCTTGGGCTGCAATGTTTAGTATCGCAGCAAAGTCTAAGCATTCTGGGCCAATTGTCGATCATAAACTATTGGACCTGGCTAGTATTCAAGAAAAAGAAATATATCAAATAGAATCTCCAGAAGAATTATTAGCTGCTTTTTATGCTATGCCAATGGAATCTCAAGTTGAACTTCTTAAATCTAAAATTAAGCATTTCCCAAAAATACAGGAAGCTTTGGACGATATGGTTAGTGCATACATGGATGAAGACCTGCAAAGTTTGATGGATGCTAGCACTAGCTTTGTTGACAAGAGTGATTATAAGAAAAATAAACACTTACAAGTTTATTTGAAGCATTCTGTATATATTAGAAATATAGTTATGGCTCATTATATGAATTTACCTTTTTTATACGGCTTAGATAGATACAAAGGACAAGGCGGCACTTTTGTTTGTGTTGGCGCGTTACATTTACTTGGTGAAAAAGGCGTTCTTAATTTGCTAGAGAAACAGTATGGTTTTGAGATTAAGAGAATAAAATTTAAATAATTGGAATTATTTATTTGTTTCGTTTTTAGAGTTAAGTAAATCTAATAAAATAGCTATAATCAGATTTAAAATAGTAAGTTTGCCTAAAAACACGTAACTTAAGATATATATCCATGACCAAGTATATATTTCTATTAAAGGATATAAAAAATAAGTAATAGTGTCATTAGATAATAGAATTGCAATTAAACTCAAAACAGAATTTCCAAGGGCACCCCATTGATCTGGGTGTGTTTCTCCAAAAAGCAGCACGCCTATGATCGCATAAATATAGGTCAAAATAATAATTATAGCTGTAACATATAGTATTTTTACTCCTGCACTTTGAATTGTTCTGAAATTAGTAATCGCAATCTTTGGTACCATTTTTGTTATTTGGGGTTGCGATAATAATCTAAACAGTCTTAGAATTAATAAATTAGATAAAAAAGCATATGGGATAAATGATAATAAAATTATCGCAGCATCTATGTAAATCCCTGCATATGAAAATTTATCACCTACTATAGACCTACTATCCCATACACTATGACCAAAATATCTTACGATAATTTCGAAAAGAAAATAAATTGAGCATATAAGTTTTATTATGTGCGAATACTCACCATAAAAATCATTACTTGGTACTACGGACATCCCTATCACAAAAGCTACAAATACAATTAATGATAATGATAAAATTTGAAAATTTAAGTTATCGTTTAGTCTCGTGCAGAAGTTGTAAAACCTAGATTCAAGATCAATTTTTGCCATATATATAATTTCATATTTTAATTAAAATAACTTCTAAAAAAAAGCAATCCTTTGCCAGGGATCATCTAGGAGTCAGACAAAAACTCTACCAGCTTAAGGCTCCACCGGTTTGATACTCAGTTACTCTAGTCTCAAAGAAATTCTTTTCTTTCTTAAGATCTAATACCTCTGACATCCAAGGAAAAGGATTCTGAGCATTTTTAAACTCTTCTGGAAGACCTATTTGCGTAAGCCTTCTATTTGCAATGTACTTAAGATATTCTTCAAACATGGGAGCATTTAACCCTAAAATTCCTCTAGGCATAGTATCGTAAGCGTACTTCTTCTCTAGCTCAACACCTTCAAGAACTAATTTAACCATATCTTTTTTGAAATCTTCAGTCCAAAGATGTGGATTCTCAAGTTTGATTTGATTAATAACATCGATGCCAAAATTCATATGCATAGATTCATCTCTAAGAATATATTGAAACTGCTCTGCAACTCCTTTCATTTTATTATTCCTACCCATTGAGAGTATTTGCGTGAAGCCGACATAGAAAAATATACCTTCGAAAACAACATAAAATGCAATCAAATCTCTTAAAAGCCTTTGATCATTTTCTGGTGTTCCAGTTTTAAAATTTATATCACCTAAACTTTGCGTGTAAGGTAAAGCCCATTGTGCTTTTGTAGCAACAGATGGTATTTCACGATACATGTTAAATAATCTACTTTCGTCCATACCGAGTGATTCAATACAATATTGATATGCATGTGTATGAATTGCTTCTTCAAACGCTTGCCTTAATAAATACTGTCGACATTCTGGATTTGTAATATGTTTATAAACAGCTAGTACTAAATTATTAGCAACTAAAGAATCTGCTGTAGAGAAGAAACCTAAATTTCTTTCAATAACCATTCTTTCATCATCAGTTAACCCATCTTCGCTTTTCCATAAAGCAATATCAGCTGTCATATTAACTTCTTGTGGCATCCAATGGTTATTACATGCAGAAAGATACTTGTTCCATGCCCAATCATATTTAAATGGCACTAATTGATTTAAATCTGCCCTACAATTTATGATCTTTTTATCATCTACTTGGATTCTACCTGCTCCAGTCTCAATATCTTCAAAACCTGTTAAACCGGCATCTACTTTTTGGTCGTGAATAGCTGGTGAGCTAGATTGAGCTGGCTGTTTTTCAACTTTTTCTTCCTGTTTAATAGATTCTGATGTATTTGCTATTGGGTCGTCCCATGTTGATGACATAATTATACTCCTAAAATTTTACTGACATGCCTCGCAGTCAGGATCTAATATTGAGCAAACATTGTTTGCTTCCTTTTCATTATTGACAGCATTTAATTTACCATCAGCCATTGTGCTTTTTTCTACGTGGGTAGCTCCCATAGTTCTTAAGTAGTAAGTTGTTTTTAATCCTCTAACCCATGCTAACTTATATAAATTATCTAATTTAGGTCCAGATGGCTCTGCCATATATAAATTCAATGATTGGCCTTGGTCAATCCATTTTTGACGTCTTGAAGCCGCCTCTATTAACCAACGAGCATCAAGTTCAAATGCTGTAGCATAAATATCTTTCAAATCTTGAGGGATCCTATCAATTGACGCCAAACTACCATCGAAGTATTTTAAGTCATTAACCATTACTTCATCCCACAAATCTCTTTTCTTTAAATCATTTACAAGTGCAAGATTTATTACAGTAAATTCTCCTGACAAATTAGATTTAACATAAAGATTTTGATAAGTAGGTTCTATGCTTTGTGTTACTCCAGTTATATTAGAAATTGTAGCTGTAGGCGCAATAGCCATAGTATTAGAATTTCTCATTCCAACTGTTCTTACTCTCTCTCTAAGATTTTTCCAATCTAAGTTAAATGATTTATCGACGTCAATATATTTTTGTCTTTCCTGTTCCAATAAATGTATAGAATCGATTGGCAATATGCCTTGTGACCAAAGAGAGCCGTCATATGTTTCATATTTTCCTCTTTCTTCAGCTAAATTAGTTGATGCTTTGATAGCAAAATAGCTTATGTATTCCATTGTTTCATCAGCAAATTTTACAGCCTCATCACTAGAGTAAGGTATTGATAATTTATATAATGCATCTTGAAACCCCATAAGACCAAGTCCAACAGGCCTATGTTTTGCGTTAGAAAATTGCGCCTTATCAACACTATAGTAATTATAGTCGATTACGTTATCTAACATTCGCATTGCGGTATTAATTGTTTTCTCTAACTTATCAACAATGATCCCGTTTTCATCAATATGCGCAGCAATATTTACAGAACCAAGATTACAAACTGCTATTTCTTCATCAGACGTATTTAAAGTTATTTCCGTGCAAAGGTTTGATGAATGCACAACTCCTACGTGAGATTGTGGTGATCTTATATTGCATGGGTCTTTAAATGTCACCCAAGGATGACCTGTTTCAAATAACATACCTAGCATTTTTTTCCATAAGTCTAAAGCCTGGATTTCTTTATATTTTTTTATTTTTCCGGACTTAACTAATAACTCGCACTCTTCATATTTTTTTTCAAATTGAATTCCAGATAATTCATGTAATTCTGGAACTTCATCTGGAGAAAATAAAGTCCATGATTTTTCTTCAACTACTCTTTTCATAAATAAATCTGGTATCCAATTAGCTGTGTTCATATCATGAGTTCTTCTTCTGTCATCTCCAGTATTTTTGCGCAGATCTAAAAATTCTTCTATATCCAAGTGCCAAGTTTCAAGGTATGCGCACATAGCACCTTTCCTTTTGCCACCTTGGTTGACAGCAACTGCCGTATCATTTGCAACCTTTAAAAATGGTACTATCCCTTGCGATTTTCCATTTGTGCCTTTTATATGAGTACCCATACTTCTTACTCTTGACCAATCATTCCCAAGCCCACCTGCAAATTTTGATAGCATTGCATCATCGGTAATACCATCAAAAATACCACGCAGATCATCAGGTATGGTACTTAAATAACATGATGAGAGCTGCGGGCGTAATGTTGCAGAATTAAACAACGTTGGTGTTGAGCTCATAAAGTCAAATGAAGACAATAGAAGGTAAAACTCTATTGCCTTTTCGTTTTTATTGGGCTCATTATTTGCTAAGCCCATAGCTACTCTCATAAAGAATGCTTGAGGTAACTCAATTTTTATATCGCCTGTCTGAATAAAATATCTGTCGTAAAGAGTTTGAAGACCTAAATATGTAAACTGAAGGTCCCTCTCTGCATCAATTGCATTAGATAAGATATCCAAGTCATATTTATCAACTATTTCTTTATCTAACAACTCGTGCTCGCATGCAGTATCAAGGTACTTTTTAAAATAATCTTTATAAATATCAGACATTTGTTTAGATGTTGCTGTAATTCTTTTACCATATATAAAACTTAATGCCTCTGTTCTTAAATTATCAAGTAACAATCTTGCAGTAACGAATGTATAATTTGGTTCTTTTTCTATTAAAACTCTTGATGACATTACTAAAGCAGTGGATACGTCGTCATAAGTTATCCCGTCATAAATATTCTTGTTAAGCTCAGCTTTGATGGGCTCTACTGAGACATCTTCAATCCCAAAGCATGCTTCTGTAATAATTGTGTCTAACCTCTCAGTATCTAAAGCTGACTTGTTATCTCCGCTTGCAACATTTATTTTTATGTCTGAGCTACCTTCGACTTCATCTTCTGATCTTTCTGAATTTCTTTGTTCTCTGTAAAGCACATAAGATCTTGCAACTTTTTGATGACCGCCACGCATTAAAGCTAACTCTACTTGGTCTTGTATATCTTCAATATGAAAAGTTCCACCGTCAGGAATATTTCTTGTTAATGCATTAAATACAGATTTGCTTAGGTCTGCTACTGTTTCATGGATTCGGGCAGATGCAGCTGCCTGATTGCCTTCTACAGCTAGGAATGCTTTGGTCATGGCAACTGATATTTTATCAACATCGAATGCGGCTATACTTCCATTTCTACGAACGACCCTAAATTTTCCAGGTGCCGTAAGATTTAGCTCACCGATATTTTTCGAGCTTTGAATTGCATCTGAAGTCCCTGCTGAGACAGAAGATATACCAAGTCCTAGATCTGCTTCATTATTATCCATTTTCCGTCCAATTTTAATGTTTTTTTATATAATTATTCTTTCACTACTATAAGATGTGTTTAGTATGATAGTCAAGCACAATATGCTGTGTTTAACCATTGTTTAACATGGGTATAACTTGTGGGTAAAATAAGCTGTAAATACCTCTTTTAAGAGGTTTTTTCAAAATATATAGGAAAAATACAGCAAAAATAAGACAACTTAAGTGTGCAAAAACATATAAAATACAGAAATTATGAGTGACATTAAAGAAATTCCAATCAATGCTATTGATGCAAATAATGAGAATACTGGTGAAAATTGTTCTGCTAGCGAACCTTTTGCTTTAAGAATATTAGACTCCAGCATGTCACCAGAATTTGAAATTGACCATATAATTATTGTAGATCCAAGTATTACGCCAAAAACAGGTGATTTCGTATTATATGAAACGAGCAATAGTATAATTTTAAGGGAAATAGACTATACAGATAAGATACTTTTAAAAGCTTTTGACCCTAATTTTACTGATATATCAATAGATAATACTGATTCAATATTAGGAGTTGTAACTCAAAGATCAGGCAAAAGAAGGAAATTTCATAAAAAATACACGTAAAAAAAAAGCGCAGGTAAGAACTGCGCTTTGAAATACCACTCTATGTAAGTGGTTGGAGGAAACTTCATATATAATAAATAAGGAGGAATATCATATATATTAGAATTTTATGATATTATAATATATTTGTCAATATAATTTTAGGAACTAAGAAGCAAGTTAATGAAAAATGTAAATTCATCTTATAAAATACTGGACCCCGATAATTGCGCCATGTGCGGCATGTGCTTAAACAATTGCCCAACATATGAGATAACGAAAAATGAATCAGAATCTCCTAGAGGCAGAATTTCCATTATTCATGGACTAAATGATGAAATGCTAGAGCCTTCAGAATCAGCACTTAAACATTTGAATTCATGCACTCTGTGTATGGCATGTGAATCAATTTGCCCTGCAAAAGTAAATTTTTATGATCTAATGACAAATGCAAGGAATAAGTATTTTAATAATCAAACTTTAATATTTAAAATTAAAACCATTTTAATATCTTCATTTCTTAAAAATACTTTTCTAAAAAATATTGCATCAACTATTATAAAATTATTAAATAAAGAATTTCTAAGCAGTATTAATAAAAAAATGTTTAGATTTATGAACTATATTCAAACCCATGAGAAAAATTATATTGAAATAATACCAAAAATAAAAAGCAATAATAAGATTGGAATTTTTACAGGGTGTGCAACCGATTTATTCCAGAAAAATGTAGCTAATAGTTGCGTAAGAATATTAGAAAAAAATAAAATTAATTTTGAAATAATAAAAAACGTTAAATGTTGCGGATCTATAGATTTTAATAGTGGAAGATTAAAAAACGGAATTAAATTTAATAAATCTATAGTAAAAGAATTTAAAAAAGAAAAATATAAAAAAGTTATTGGCTACGCGAGTGGCTGTAGCGCATTCATCAACAAACATAATAAAGATAGCAATTATCAGGACGCAACATCATATATAATTAATTTATTGGAAAATACAAAGAAAGAAAATTTTAAAATAACAAGAAAAAATGTTTGCATACATGCACCATGCACAACAAATTCAGCAAATATTGATTTTCAAAAACTAATTTATATTTTAAAAAAAATACCTGGAATTAATATTTTAACATTTAAAGACAAGTATTGTTGTGGAGCTGGTGCTCAAAATCTTATACATAATAAAGAAAATTCTAGAGAAATTTTAAAACCAAAGATAGAATACCTAAAATCAAATGATATTGACTATTTATTAACTTATAATATTGGTTGCTCACTTAATTTTATTGATTCGTTAAACTTAAATAATAAAAAAGATATAAAAGTTATACATCCTATATCTTTTATTAATGAGAGGCTCGTGTGATGAGACATTTTACTGACATTGATAAAATATTAATTAAATCTAATGATATTTTAAACATGCTTTTTAACATAAAAAGCTCTGGTAGAGTGTATCCAGCGACAGATATCGAGGAAACAAAAGAAATGTCTTACTCCGAAAAAAAATTAGTAAATAATTTGATGAGAGTAAACCACTCAGGTGAAGTTGCTGCACAAGGTCTATATATCGGTCATGCCATTCTTGCAAAAACAGATCAGCAAAAAGAAATGATGCTCAATATGGCCTCGGAGGAAAAAGATCATTTGGAATGGTGTGAAAAAAGGATCGATGAACTAAAAGGCAATACCAGTATATTAAATCCTATATGGTTTTCAGGATCAATAGTTATCGGCATGATCTCCAGTATCTCAAAAGATAAAAATGCGTTAGGCTTTATAGAGGAGACAGAAAAACAAGTTGCAAAACATCTAGATACTCATTTAGAAAAAATACCTAAGACAGACAACAAAACATATAAAATTTTAAAGAAAATGAAATCTGATGAAGAGCACCACGGAGAAACTGCAAAAAATAATGGTGCAAATGAAATATCTTCAAACTTAAAAAAAGTAATGGAAATTACAGCAAATGTAATGAAATTTTTTTCTTATAGGATATAGAAATTTAATACTCTAAATTTATTACAGTATTAAGTTGCTTGATCATAAATTTTAAATCTTTTTTTGTTATAACATAAGGAGGCATTAAATAGATTAAGTTTGAAAAAGGTCTCAACCAGATTCCATGATCAACAAATTTTTTTTGAATTGATGCTACATTTACTTTTTCTTCCATTTCAAGAATACCAATAGCGCCAATAACTCTTACATCCTTAACTGCTTTATTTTTAGAAATTTTACTTAGCCCTGCTTCTAAAGTTTTTTCTATATTTTTTACTTTTTTTTCCCAGTCATATGAGAGTAACAAATTAATATTTTCTAAGGCAACTGAGCATGCTAATGGATTTGCCATATATGTTGGGCCATGCATAAATATTCCTGGATCATTTTCTGAAATTGACTTTGCGATTTTTTTTGATACTACAGTAGCTGCCATACTCATATAACCACCAGTTAGAGACTTACCTAAACACAATATATCTGGGACGATATTCGCATGCTCAAAACCAAATAACTTTCCAGTTCTTCCAAATCCTGTGGCAATCTCATCTAATATTAATAGAACATTATATTTCTTACATAATTTTTTCAATTCAGATAAATAATCTGGGTGATAAATTCTCATACCCCCAGCACCTTGTAAAATAGGTTCAATAATAATAGCTGCAATTATTGAATTATTATTTATTAGCATATTTTCTATTTCTTTAAGACTATTACTCTTATTTTTTTTATAAGTATTTATACTCTCTGGACAAGAAACATAAAACTGCTTCAAAAGTGATTTCGTAAAAATTTTATGCATGCCATTTTCTGGATCACTAACAGACATTGTCCCCATTGTATCGCCATGATAACCATTTTTTACTGTCAAAAATTTTTTCTTTTCTTGCAAGTTTTGGGAGTGCCAATACTGAACAGCAAATTTCATTGCGACCTCAACAGAAACAGATCCAGAGTCTGAAAAAAATACTTTTTGTAAATTATTTGGTGTAATCTCATTAATCTTTTTTGCAAGATCTACTGCTGGCTTATGCGTAAAGCCACCAAACATAATATGAGAAAATTTACTTAACTGTTTTTTAATCGCTTTATTTAATCGCGGGTGATTATATCCATGAATAACACACCACCAAGATGACATCCCGTCAATTAATTTCTCTCCAGATTCTAAATATATGTAAGTTCCTTTTGCACTTTTTACTGGATACAAAGGGTTCTTGTCGACTGCTGACGCATAAGGGTGCCATACATATAAATTATCATCTTTTATCATTTTTACATTCAAAGGTTTTTTTGTCTTTTAGAATAAGATCTTCTGGAGTATTGCCTTCATACATTTCATCATACAATATATTGTCTTCAAAATTAAACGTTAAAGTAAATTTTTTTATAATACCATGATTTTTTTGAAAAAAATAAGCCACTAGTAGTTTTTCTGACTCTTTTTCGATTATATAGTCAAACTCATATCCATTTGGTAAAATATTTTTTACTTTATAATGAGACGATATTATAAATTTATGTATCGAGTCATCGTCTATATTTTTACAAATTAAATTAACTTGATTAGAAAAACATAATTCCGTATTTAATAATAATAAAAAAGATAAAATAATTTTATTATTTTTAAAGATCATTAAATTATTTCTAAACTATAAGAGATATCTACAGATTTACCTATAATAATACAACATGAACATTGTTTTTTTAAAGAAATCTTGATTATTTTTTCTAAATCTTCTTTGTTCGTATTTTCAGATTTTATTTTATATGTCAAATGTATTTTATTAATTAACGACGGTTTAGTTTCTGTTCTGCTTGCATCAATATCTATTTCAAAACTCAAAATTTTTATATTTTTTTGTTTTGCGATACTCATTACATCAAATGCTGTACATCCGCCCATACCTGATATCAATAATTCTGTTGGTCTTGCTCCATTATTTTCTCCGCCACTATCAACTGGCCCGTCCATTTTTATTTTATTTCCACTCTCAGTATTTGCAATAAAATGCACCCCTTTCTGCCATTCGATTTTAGTTTTCATAATTTTTCCCCAGAAATAGTAGCATCTTCATAACTAGACCATGCGCTCCATGATCCAACATATATTTTTGAATTTTTTATTCCACAATGTTCCATTGCTAATAAATTATGACATGCAGTAACACCAGAACCGCACATATTTATTATCTGTGTTTTGTTTTGTTTTATTGCTTTCTTGAAATTACTTCTAAGCTCTTCAATATTTTTGAATGTTCCATCTTCATTCAAATTTTTTTTAAATGGTACATTTATGGCACCAGGTACGTGCCCTGCTTTTTTATCTATTGGTTCAATTTTTCCAGAAAACCTATCTGGATCTCTTGCGTCTAGCAGGCAAACTGAAGGCTCTACTAATAATTCTTTAAGATCTTTAGTAGTAACTATTTTTTTATGATTATAGGAATAATTAATATTTTCTTTTTTTAATTTCTTTGGAATATAATTGTTTATTGGATATTTCATACGTAGCCATTCATTATATCCCCCATCTAGTACAGCACAATTTTCTAGCCCAACCAATTTTAGCATCCACCAAAATCGTGCGCACATGGAACTATTTTCTTCATCATAAACAAATATTTGTGTATTTTTATTAATTCCAAAAGAATTTAATATATTAGAAAATTCAGTTATATCTTTAAGAGGGTGTCTACCAGAATGAAGAGATAATTTTGAAGATAAGTCTGATTCAAGGTTAATATAAAATGCACCGTCTATATGTGAATTTAAATAATCTGTATAGCCCATGTTTTTTTTAGCTAGATCAAATCTACAATCAAATATGATTATATTTTCTTCGTAAAGAATTTCTCGTAGGTTTTTAGTAGATATTAAAGTTTTATACATTTACTTTTTTTTATATCTATTTAAATAAATAACATAAAGATAATAAATTACTATAAAGAGAGCAATCAAGGAAATTATTTGCCCTTGAGAGAAGGTATCTATATTAGCAACTATTGCTGAAGCAAAAATCAATATAACCAAACCAAATCTATTTCTTTGCCAACCCTGCATAATTGTTACCTTCTTAACTTTTTTTCTTCAATCCATGCTCAACTGCAATTACAGCAGCTTCTACTCTCGAATGTATTTCCAATTTTCTTAAAATTGATTTTACGTGTAACTTAACTGTTCCGTCAGAGATACCAAGATTTTTTGCGATTAATTTGTTACTTTGTCCCTCTGCTAATAACTCTAAAATTTCACTTTCTCTTGGAGTCAAAGTATTTATTAAATTAGTTATATTAATTTCGGTATCGTCTCCTTGGTGGAATTTTGCAAGAATTTGAACAAGATTTGGGGCCACGATTGTTTCTCCTTTTAAAACATCCTTAAGTGCCACAACTAAATCATCTGGTTCCATATCTTTTAGCAAATATCCGCTCGCTCCATTTCTCAAGGCATCTATTAAATCTTTTTCATCATCACTTGTTGTCAACATCACAACTGGTAAATTCTTTCTTGTTTGTCTTATATTTTTTAACACTTCTATTCCTGAAATGTTTGGCATCCTTAAGTCTAGTAGTACTATGTCTGGTGTATTCTTTTCTATAGCTTTATAACCATCTTCGCCGTTACTCACTGAAGCTGTTACATCAATATCGTGCCTTACAAGTAATCTCTGTAAGCCTTCTCTAAACAATGTGTGGTCGTCTATTATTATTACTTTTAATTTCATTAAATTTATTAATTAATCTTCTTTTTCGTTAAATGAAAGAATAACACGAACTCCTTCGCCTGGCTCACTTTCAATTGCTAAATGCCCACCAATCTGTTGAGCCCTGTCTCTCATTATTCCCAAACCAACGTGGTCTCCAGTATCTACATTATCATGGCCAATAAAACATGACTTAGCAATACCTATTCCATCATCCTCAATAATTAATGAATATTTCCCAGTTTCATATGACATCAATAATACTCTAACAATTTTTGCCTGTGAATGCTTCTTTACATTTATCAAAGCTTCTTGGGCAATTCTTTTTATATGAAGTTGATCGTTTTTACTTGACTTAATTATTGGGATTTTATTTTGAAAAAATATTTTTATATCTTTATTTTCAGATTTAAAATTTTCTACTAGCATAGAAATCTCACTAGCTATATTATCCACAACTTGTGGGGGTGATCTAAAATGTCCAATTAAATCTCTAATTTCTTTATTTGCGAGTTCAATGCTCTCTTCTAAAGTTTCCAGCTCATCTGTTATTCTTTTATCAGTATAAAGCTCTTCAGTTTTATACTTTCTATTATTTTTCATATATATTATACCTTGCAGACTTTCGTCAAGAACTCTAACTTGTAATCTTAAACTTGCCAAAGTTTGTGCTAAAGAATCATGTAGTTCGGATGCAATGAAAACTCTCTCTTCCATGATAGCAAGTCTGTTTGCTTCTTTATTTTTATCTTCTTTATATTTTGCAAATTGCTCTAGTTGTTTATTGTTTTTATTAAGTTGATTCTCAAACATTTCAGAAACAATATTTAAATTACTACATAGAGATTTTAAATTTTTTTGGTCAGAAGATTTTATTCTAGATGATAAGTCGCCAGACATTATATTTAGAACCCACTGATTTAATTCTTTTATGAATTCGTCTGAATAATTTTTTTTATTCTTTTGGCTCGACATAATTTGGATCTTTTGGATTTAGAAAGATAAAATTAAATTGATTTTTTTCAAGCTCGACATAGTCAATGGTCATTCCATCACACATTTCTAAGGAAATATTTGATATGACGATTTCTATGTCATCTATATTTAATATTTTATCATTTTGAGTGACATTATCATCAAAACCTATTGCATACTGGAAATTATCTCCTTCTTTTCTCATGGCAGCAACTCGTAATTTGAAATTCTTATTTTCCTCTTTTGAAATTTCTTTTTTAAATATTGATTTTGCTTCATTTGTAATATTAATCATTTTTCTTCTCTTTAATATATTTTATAAAATATTTTATCCATGGATATTTTTTAGTATGCCTTAGATGTGAAAAATTTGCTAATAAGTTTTTGTACTGATAACCATCTTGCGAGCCATTTATTCCATATCCTCGTTTAACCTCATAAGCAAACTTATTACTTATATTTTTTTTAAAAGAAATATTAGCGTGATGAAATTCGTGTGCATTTATAGGTAAATTTTCCTTCATACCCCATATATGATTTTTAGTTGTTTTTAACCGAACATAGCCTCTTCCTACAGGCCTTACTGACATGTCAATATCTCCAGGAATAACGCCAACCATCTTATGCTTCTTTTTTTTATATTTAATTGTATTTGATAGATACATTAATCCTCCGCATTCTGCATAGCACGGACCTTCTGAATCTATAAATTTTTTCACATCTTTAATTAAATTTTTATTTTTAGATATATTTGATGCATTTATTTCAGGGAAACCACCTCCTATAAATAAACCATCAATCTTAGGTAGTTTAGTATCTTTAACCGAATCTATATATATAATATCGCAACCACTTTGTTGGATATTTTCTATATCATCCTGATAATAAAAACCAAAAGATTTATCATAAAAAACTCCAATCTTTATTTTGTTTTCACTTTTAATAATTTTTTCTTTTATTTGAGGGCTTTCTTTGCCATCTGTCTTTTTAAAATTAATTCCTATATTTTGGAATTCTTTTATATTTATTGAATCAAAAATAATTTTTGATACCAAATCAACTTTTTTTTCAGCAATATTTTTTTCATTTGGAGGAATTAAACCTAAATGCCTTTCTGATATTAATAGTTCTTTACTTTTTCTTATAGAGCCAAAAATGCTTAAATTTGTGTAATTATTAATAGCATTAATCAGTTTATTTTCGTGTCTATCTGTTTTAACTTTATTTAAAATAACTCCTTTAATTTTACATTTCTTTTCAAAATTTATATATCCTTGTAGAAGAGGCGCAATACCTCTAGTAATTCCTTCGGCATCTATTACTAGAATCACAGGAACATCAATCAACATTGACATTGCCGAATTATCATCAGCTCCAGTTACACTTATACCGTCATATAAGCCTTTATTTCCTTCTATTAAATTAATTTTTGACTTTTTATTGTTAAAAAAACTTTTGATCTCACTTTTTGATTGTGTATTGAAATCTAAATTGTAGCAATTATTTCTTGATGCGAGTGCCAACCAACTCATGTCGATATAATCAGGACCCTTTTTAAAGGTTCTAATATCATGATTTAAATTTGAAAGTATTCTTGATAAACCTATTGAAAGTATAGTTTTGCCGGATGACTTGTGTGCAGCGGATAAATATATGCTGTTAATACTTTTTTTCATTCAGTAATTGATTTTTCTTTATTATTTTGCCCCAAAGTGTGCTCATCATCAAGATATCTTGGTGTGAAGTCTAAAACCATGATTGCAAATATATATATAGCTGCAGAAATTCCAAATCCACCCAGGCCAAGCATTAGCTCATATATACTTGGCATATATGAAGAAATTGCCCCATCATAAAACGAACTGTTTTCTGAATATCCAGGAAATAAATCTAAAGGATATGCCTGCGCAGATATAATAATAGTGTACAGCATTGCAAAACTACCAAATATAACCAATATAGATGCAAGCAAAACTCCAAATGATGATTCTGATAATTTTTTATTATACAAAATTATCAGAGGAAGTAATGTTCCAATACCGATCTGACAAAACCAAAACAAAAACGTATATATATTTTGTGAAAATAATAAGAAAATTTCGAAGCCATGATTTTTTGTTACATACAAACTTGTTAAATGAGTTAAGATAGTTAAATAAAAAACTGTAAATATAAAGTAGATTAAAAGCTTTCTAAATCTTGATATTATTTCTGAGCCCAAAGAAACACCTAAGCCTTTATCCATCCAAAATAATATTTTGTAAAAAATAGCAGTACCTAATAATAATGATAAAGCTATAAAAAGTGGCGCCATTAATGTTCCATAGCCATCTTTTGCAACTAAAAATGCAAAAATAGATCCTGTTCCTGTAGTTAATGTAACACGCCAAATAAACGCAAAAGTACCAACTTTTGTCACAAATTTATTATAACGAGCTTCGAACATCATCCATAAATATAAAGCTATTACTGCCATAAATCCGCTGTATAAAAAAATGTTCCATGCAAATATTGATTTAAAATTAAAAGTTGTCATTGCAACAACAAGTCTATCTGGCCTTCCTAAATCCAATACCAAAACTATTAGTCCGCCAGTAAGCAAACATATTGCTAATAATGCAGAGAGTCTTCCTAAAGACTTATAGATCTTAATATTAAATACAGAAGAAATAGATGCTATATTTAATATTCCTGAAGCTGCTATTATTAAAAATATTGCGAAGACATGAGGTAAGCCCCAAACAATTTGATTATTCATCCCTGTCAACCAGTGTCCCTCATGCTCTAAAGTTATAAAAGAGAACAAGCCAACGGCTATAAAAGATAAAGCGATAATTCCAAACATCATAGTTGCTTTAGAAAACTCAACTACCATATATTCTGTTTTGTCACGCATAATTAAATTCCTCGGTATCTTACTGCAGTATTTAATCCTAAATCGCTTCTTACTTCTTTCGTTTCATATTTTTTTAGCTGTTTTGATATTTCACTTTTAGGATCTTTTAAATCTCCAAATAAAATAGCTTGCTGACCATCTTTACTGCAAGCTTCCGCACATGCTGTAGTATTTTCACCATTATCTATTTTATGAACACAAAGTGTACAACTTTCAACACAACCTTTTCCTCTGGGCGCATGTGGTAATTGATTTTCGAGATTTTCATGAACAAATGACCTAGCTTTATATGGACACGACATCATGCAATACCTACATCCGATACATGTATGTTTATTTACTAAAACAATACCATCAGCTCTCACAAAAGATGCTCCCGTTGGGCATACATCAACGCATGGAGGATTTTCACAGTGCTGACACATCATTGGAACATTTATAGTTTCTCCCGAAGTATCATGTGTTAATTTTAATTTTCTTATCCATTGGGTATCAGTTGTTGGTCTTCCAAAATCTTCAATACCATGCTCTTCATTACATGCGGTAACACATGCATCGCACTCGTCGGTGCATTGATTAGTGTTGATTAACATTCCCCATCTTTTTTTAGCTGAGGCTGGTTCATCTAATGCTCTACCATGTGCAAGCTCCTGAAAAAAAACGCCAGGTGCAATTGTTGCCATTCCAACCATGCTTGAATTTTTAAGAAAGTCTCGCCTATTAAGTTTTATTTCATACTTTTTCATTTTTTCAAAGATCCTTGCTTTTGTTTTGCAACCTTCTTAAAAGGTTTGGAAGCATGGCAATCAAAACATTCTACTTGTGCTGCCGCTGCAATATGACACCCAGTACAAAAGTGTTCCTCAGATTTTACGCTGGGGTATGTTCCATTAGAAGTTGGTTTTATATGGCAATCTATGCAGTTATTTAAACTATATTTTTTTGTTCTAATTCCTTTTACAACAGTCTCGTGACTTTGATGCTTTACAAAAATATGATGTTGAGCTCTCATTATCTCAGTAGGTTCTACACACTTATCGCCTGAGGATGCGGAAATATTGTGTTGAATATTTTCGTGTGTGATTGATGCGCCACTAAAGAAAATTAATACAAAAGTTAATAATATCTTTATAGATAACTTTTTATACATGCTGAACTTCTCCTCATAAATTCAGATAAAATCATATTTGATTTTTTTTATGTTTACCTAAATTAATGATCACCTAAAGCCATGTCAATATATCCAGTTGGGCAAACATCAGAGCATATATGGCAACCAATACATTTTTTGTAGTCCGTATCAACATATCTGCCTGTCGTGCTCTTATCTTTTTTAACTCTAAAAACAGCATCTTGTGGGCAATATATAACACAATTATCACATTCAAAACACATGCCACAACTCATACATCTGCCAGCTTCAGCAACTGCTTGTTCTTCAGTATAGCATTTCATGCGTTCGTCAAAGTTACCTAATATCTCTTCCGAAGTTGGGCCTGTATCGGCTCTTAAATTTCTAGTCTCATATGGGAAATGTCCTAAAAACATCTTATCTGTATTTATAATTTCTTGAGCTGACCTATCCTCATAGTTGTGAACTGAAAATTCTAATTGATCTGAGCCCCAGTGAGCTCCGGGTTGGTACTCCGAAGGATTTAACCCTGACTCTTTTAATTTGTCTAGCAAATCAAAATGATGTACGTCAACTTTTGGTCGTTTTTTTAGCTCTTTTAAATCTACTTGATCAAGGAACTGATCAATTGTCTCAGCAACTATTGAGCCTTGACCAATTGCGGTAGTTAAAAGGTGTGGTCTAATAATGTCTCCAGCTACAAAGTGACCTGGTTTTCCAGGCACAGAATAATTGTTATCCGCATCTATTAAATTTCTGCCGTTATTAAATTCATCTAAACCATCTAGAACTCCGCTTTGACCTATCGCAGCAACGATTAAGTCAGCCTCAATTTCAAATTCTGTTCCCTCAATTTTTTCTGGTCTACCTTCATTCATAGTACATTTTGCCATTTTTAAAGCGTAGGCTTGACCAGTATCCTTATTAACCAACACCTCTAATGGCATAACTTCATCAAGAATTTGCACACCTTCACGCATAGCATCATGAACTTCTTCTTCTGTTGCTGTCATCTCTGACTTTTTAAAAAGAGTTGTTAGAGTTACATCATTATGAATTCTATCTGAAGCTAAATTTTCATCTTGAGAAGCATTATTTTTCAATATATTTTCTGGTTTTATGTCTTCAGATAAATCGTTTTTCAATGTTCCCATTCTTCTTGATGAACAAACAACATCAATCGATGTGTCACCGCCACCAATACAAACAACTTTTTTTGCTGTTACATGTAATCTTTTTTGTGCAAATGCTTCCAAGTATTTAATTGCCGATATACAGTTTGGCGCATCACTATTTGGAACAGGTAAATCTCTGCCAGTCCAACAACCTATTGCCCATAAAACAGCGTCATAGTCCTTTTCTAAACTTTCTGCCGAAACATCTTTTCCAATATGGGTATTTAATTTGATTTCTATATGACCCATATCAATAATTCTTTGTATCTCAGGATCTAAAAATGCGTCTGGTGTTCTGTAACTTGGTATACCATACCTCATCATGCCACCAAGTTTATCGTGTGAATCGAAAACAACACTTGCATGTCC
Source organism: uncultured Gammaproteobacteria bacterium (assembly GCA_913050095.1). GTDB lineage: Bacteria > Pseudomonadota > Gammaproteobacteria > Poriferisulfidales. Next base: position 2,932 of record CAJXAV010000018.1, on the reverse strand, counting down.
AAGTTTTCTTAATTGGTAAGCAGCAGATAAACCAGCTGGCCCTCCACCAATAATAGCAACTCTTTTACCACTCATTTTATCTGTACAAGAGAAGGAAAAACCCTCTGCAATAGCCTGATCACCAATATATTGTTCTACACCATTTATTCCTACAAAATCTTCAACATTATTTCTATTACAACCATCTTGACAAGGAGCCGGGCATACTCTGCCCATCATTGAAGGAAATGGATTTGCTGTAGTAGATCTTCTAAAGGCATACTCTTGCATACCTATATCTGATGGCGGTTTTTCTATACCTCGAACAATATCTAACCACCCTCTAATATCTTCACCTGAAGGACAACTTCCTTGACAAGGAGGTGTTCTGTGAACATATGTTGGGCATTTATGTGATTTATCTTGTTCAAATATATCATGAGAAAGGTTCTCATAAGTATGAACTCCATCTTGAAACTTCCTAAAAGTAAGTTTTTTTTCTACTACATCTTTCTTTGCTGCCATAATCTTCTCCTTGTTACCAAATAATTATAAAGCACTATGCCGCTTCATCTATATCCCGTTGTGAGTGGTTTTCGTCGTCATTTTCGTCTTCATTTTCATCATTTTGGCCTGTTAGAATTAATGCATTACTAACTAACTGATGAACACTCACAATTTGATCCATAGAAAAATCATAATATGGAAAAACTTTTGCAAACTGACTTTTGCATATAGCACATATAGCTGCCATATGAGTCACACCATTATCCTCTACAACTCTTCTCAAAGCCTCCATTCTTGGTAGGGCTCCCTTAACTCTTAATTCCATGAGATCATCTGTCAAAAGACCTCCACCACCTCCGCAACAATAGGTGCCCTCTTTAATAGTATCTGCGGACATATCATAAAAATTATTACATGCTGCTTTTATTACTTCTCTTGGTATTTTAAATTGACCGCCGGCTTCATCACCCATCCTAGAAGCTCTAGCAACATTACATGAATCATGATAGGTAAGAACCATATCGTCATTTTTAGACTTATCAAAATTTAACTTATTTTCCTGAATCAAACCATGTGTAACCTCGCATATATGTTGAGGAATTGGATAATTTTGATCTAGGAAATCCCATGGCCCCGCTAATGTATTTAAAAAACTATATGCCACTCTCCAAGCATGCCCGCATTCTCCAAAAACTATTCTTTTAACACCTAGTTTAATAGCCGCTTCTCTAATCCTCATGGCAAGTTTTCTCATATTATCGTAACTACCAATAAACATACCAAAATTTGCCGCTTCGCTCGCATGAGAACTTATCGTCCAAGAAATACCTGCCTCATGAAAAACTTTTGCGTACCCAATTAGACCATCAACATGAGGTTCAGCAAAGAAATCGGCAGAAGGTGTAACTAATAATACATCAGCGCCTTCTACATCGAGTGGGAATTTTACTGCAACACCCGTATCTTCTTCAACGTCTTCTTCAAGACCCTCGAGAGTATCTTCAAGAGCAGGTCCTGGTAAACCCAAATTATTTCCAATCTTATGCACTTTGCTTATTATTTCATTACAATATTTTTGGCCAACTCCAATAGTGTCCATTACTTCTCTAGCTGCCATTGAAATCTCGGCTGTATCTATACCATATGGACAATAAACTGAACATCTTCTGCATTGAGAACATTGATGAAAATAGGAGTACCAGTCATCTAATACATCTTTTGTTAAATCTGTCGCACCAACAAGTTTTGGAAAATACTTCCCTGCAAAAGTGAAGTACCTTCTATAAACTTTTCTATATAAATCTTGTCTTGCAACTGGCATATTTTTTGGATCTGTTGTACCTACGTAATAATGGCATTTATCAGTGCATGCTCCGCATTTTACACAAGAGTCCAAATACACTTGTAATGATCTATATTTACTTTGCAGATCACCCATTTTTTTTATTGCCACATCATGCCAATCATCTACAAGCTCGCCAGGGAAACCCAAAGGTTCTTGATGCGGTTCCTTTGCGATAAAAGGTTTACTATGAGACATAACATTCTTTTTTAACTTTGGAATAATTGGATATTCTCTTAGCTCTGGTGTATCAAATTTATTATCTGCCATAATTACTCTGTTATTTAAAAATTAATTTTTTTCAAGTTCCTGCGCCCATTTTGATATATGTCTTTTTTCTCTTGCATTATCAACCTGATTTCGTGATGGACTAAAAAATAATCCTGGAGCGTGTAACAATTTACTATAAGGAAAAATTATCATTAACATGGCGACCATGATTAAATGAGCAATTAAAATTGGGTCAAACGGTAAATTCTGAATATTAAATGTTAGTAAACCTATAAAAAAAGATTTTACGCTAATTACATCTGCTCCGAGGTAAAAACTCATAGCAATGCCTGTAGATGTAATACATAAAATTAAAACTAGCATTAAATAATCAGAGGGCGCCGAAATATATCTTACCCTATCTACAACTATTCTTCTTACAAGTAATCCTGCTAATCCAACGAACATCAGTATTGATCCGTATTTTCCGAAAGGCTGGATGATTACCACCCAAGTCCAAACCGGATCAATAAAATAGCGAAGATGTCTTAACATATCTAAAAATAAGCCGAAATGAAAAAGCCATCCGAACAACCAAGTAGCCTTACTTGATTTAAACAAACTTTCAAACAAAACTACCTCTTTTGTCATCCTAAATACAACACCAGCTTGCGTTGTTGGCGCTGGCATTGTAGGAATCTTTAATGGAGCCGGGGTATTTTTATATTGTATTAATTTACAAACTAATCCGTAAGCTAAAATAAAAAAAGCAATATAAAATAAAGCAGCTATAGACATGCTTAAAATTGATATCTGCATACTCCACTCCACCAACTAATAAGTTGATTTATACGCAACCTGTTGGTTTTGGTAAGCCAGCATATTTACAAGCTT